>JBMSSR010000072.1:0-12204 GCA_049424465.1 Ilumatobacteraceae bacterium | reverse complement strand
CGCCTGCGCGACATCGGCGGCATCGTGGTCATCGACTTCATCGACATGGAGATCAAGGAGAACCGCCGCCGGGTGGTCGAGGCCTTCCGGGCCGCCCTGGCCCGTGACAAGACCCGTACCCAGGTGTTCGACATCAGCGAACTCGGGCTGGTCGAGATGACCCGCAAGCGCATCGGGGAGGGCTTGCTGGTCAATTTCGCCGACCAGTGCCCCACTTGCGAGGGCCGCGGCGTGGTCATCGACCACGAGATGCTCGTCTGACCCGGCCTGCCTGCCGGGGTGCCCAGCCCCGTCCGATCGGGGCGATTTCGGTGCCCCGGCGCGTTGGCGGTGGTGCTCGGGCCGATAGGCTCGCAGGGCTATGTACGCAGTGATCGCTACCGGTGGCAAGCAGAATCGGGTCGAAAAGGGCCAGCAGGTTCACGTCGAGCTGCTCGACGCCGAGCAGGGCAGCGAGGTCTCCCTCGCCCCAGTGCTCATCGTCGACGGCGACACCGTGCTCGCCACGCCCGACCAGTTGAAGGGTGCCACCGTCACCGCCAAGGTGGTCGGCTGGGCCAAGGGTCCCAAGATCAACGGGTTCACCTACAAGCGCCGCACCAACCAGCGTCGTCGCTACGGTCACCGCCAGCAGTACCACGTCATCGAGATCACCAACATCTCGACCTCGAAGAAGGGCTGAGTCGACATGTCGAAGACCAAGGGCGGCGGTTCAACCCGTAACGGGCGCGACTCCAACGCGCAGCGTCTCGGCGTCAAGGCGTTCGGCGGCACCACGGTCACGGCCGGCGCCATTCTCATGCGCCAGCGCGGCACCAAGTTCCACCCCGGCAAGAACGTCGGCAAGGGTGGCGACGACACGCTCTTCGCGCTCGTCGACGGCATGGTGAAGTTCGGTCAGCGTGGCGGTCGCCGCGTGATCGACATCGAACCCCAGGCCTGAGGCGTCACTGAGGCCGCCCTGCGGCCACCTCTCGTCCGTTCTGCACGACCCGGCGTACCCGCGCCCCGAGGTCGGTGACGTCGAGTGCGTCGCCGGCGGCGAGCACCAGATCGGCTCGCTTGCCCACCTCGACCGAGCCGCGGTCGTCGGCGAGGCCCATCAGCAGTGCTGCAGTGCGGGTTGCCGAGACGAGCGCCTGGCCGGGCGTCATGCCACAGCGCACCATTTCGCCGAGTTCGCGCAGGTTCTGTCCGTGCGGCGTCACGCCCGAGTCGGTGCCCATCGCCACCTTCACGCCGGCAGCGATCGCGGCGGCGATGCTGGCACGGTGCGTCTCGATGACCATCGTCGTCTTCTCGATCGCATAGTCGGGCACGTTGACGCCGCGGTCCCGCGCCTCGAGCACACCCATCGGGGCGATCAGCGTGGGCACCAGATAGGTGCCGCGATCGATCATCATCGAGATCGCCTCGTCGTCGAGGTAGATGCCGTGCTCGATCGAGCGGATACCGGCCCGCACCGCCGACTTGATGCCGTCGGTGGCCTGAGCGTGCGCCATGACCCACTTGCCGGCGGCAGTCGCCTCGGCGACCAGGATGTCGAGCTCGTCATCACGAAAGTGGCCGTGGCGCGGGTCGTCGCGCGGTGACAGCACACCTCCGCTCGTGCAGACCTTGATGACGTCGGCGCCGGCACGGATGAGTTCGCGCACCTTTCGGCGCATCTCGTCGGGCCCGTCGACGATGTTGTGCGGCTTGCCGGGGTGGGTGATGTCGATGAAGCCGGGCATGTGCGCACCGCACGGCTCCCACGTGTCGCCGTGCCCACCCGTCTGGCTGAGGATGGTGATCGAGACCTGCATGTCGGGGCCGGCGATGATGCCGCGCTGCTGGGCGGTCTTCACGCCGAGGTCCGAGCCGCCCGCCTCGCGCACGGTCGTGATCCCGGTCGCGATCGTGCGGGCCATGCGCTCTGCGGCGAGGTAGAAGTTGGTCGAGAACGGCGTGTGCACGCCGGTCATCGGGTCGAGGTCGCCGTCGACCATGAAGTGCACGTGGGCGTCGATGAAGCCGGGGTAGACGGCCATGCCGGTCGCGTCGATGACCTCATCGCCGTCGAGGCCGGGCCCGACGGCCACGATGCGGTCGCCCTCGACGACCACATCTGCCTGCTGGGCCCCGCCCGTCTGGTGGAGCGAGTCGAAGATCGTGCCGCCGCGGATGAGAAGTCGTGCCATGCGCCGACACTAGGGCTGCGGCAGCCGCCGAGCCGGCTGCGGAGGGTGCTGCCGCTGCGGCGTACCCGTGGTGGCCGTCAGACCGGGGTGTCGATGCCCTTCGGCAACCGCTCGCGGTTCCAGTCGAGCAGCTCGATGCCCTGACGACACGCGAACCGGTCGGTCATCCCGCCGACGTACGCCACGGCGGCGTGGACCGCCGGCGCGTCACCGGCCGTCAGTTCGCCGCCGTCGGGCAGCAGGTGAGGGTGCGCCGCATAGTGCTCGACGAGCGCGCGCAGCAGCGAGATGACGGACGCCGCCTGGTCTCGCGACTCGGGCCGCAGGTAGATGTGGTCGTAGTTGAAGCGGCGGAATGCGGCGAGTGCCTCGGCATGTGGTCCGGTCATGCCGATGCGGCCCGTCGACGCCGCTGCATCGATCATCGCCACGATGAAGGTGCTGATCTGTTCGCGTCGGGTCTCGCCGCACCGGCTGCGCACGATGTCGGGCAGCATCTGGGGTGTGACGACGCCGCAGTACACGGCGTCCTCGAAGTCGTGGCAGACGTAGGCGATGCGGTCGGCCCAGCTGACGACCTCGCCCTCGGGCGTGGCGGGTGCGGGCCGACTCCACGAGTGGTTGCGGATGCCGTCCAGGGTCTCGACACACAGGTTGAGCGGGGCGAGCGTGACGTCGGCACCCCACGGGGCATGGTCGAACCCGCCCGGGACGAAGGGGCTCAGCGCGTCCTCGCTGGCATGACCGCCCGGGCCGTGACCGCAGTCGTGCCCGAGCGCGATCGCCTCGGTCAGCGGCACGTTGAGCCCGAGCGGGCGGGCGACCGAGGCGGCGACCTGGGCGACCTCGAGGGCGTGGGTGAGCCGGGTGCGCTGGTGGTCGTCGGGGAAGACGAAGACCTGCGTCTTGCCCGCGAGGCGACGGAACGCAGCGGCGTGCAGGATGCGGTCACGGTCACGCTCGAAGCACGTGCGGTACGGATCCGGCTCCTCGTCGACCGCGCGGTTGCCGGCACCGTGCGCCCGCGTGGCCAGTGTGGCCAGGGTGGCGTCGTCACGCTCCTCGCGAGCGGCGCGTGTCAGCATGCCCGGGGTGCCGCTGCCGGCCCACGAGTCGGCGTGGGCGAGGTGCACGTCGATGCCGTCGGCCACATGGCCCCGCATCGTCGATGCCCAGCGATCGGCGCGGTCGTCGATGCCCGTCATCGACCGCCAGCGTACCGAGTTGCCGCAGATAGCCTTCGAGGGTCCTATGAGCGGGTTCGTCGACGAAGCCCAACTGAACGTGCGCGGCGGTGACGGCGGAGCCGGCTGTGTGGCCTTCCGCCGCGAGGGCCCCGTCGCGTTCGGCGGGCCCAACGGCGGCGACGGTGGCAAGGGCGGCGATGTGTGGCTGGTGGCCGACCGCAACGTGGCCTCGCTGCTGGCGTACCGCGACCACCCCCACCGCAGGGCACAGGACGGTGTGCACGGCCAGGGCAAGGACCTGCACGGCCGCCGCGGCAAGGACCTGATGGTGTCCGTGCCGGAGGGCACGGTGATCACCGACATGTACACCGGCGAACTGCTCGCCGACCTCGCCCACCACGGTGACCGCTGGCTGGCGGCGGCGGGAGGTCGCGGCGGTCGTGGCAACGCGAAGTTCCTGTCCAACCGGCGCCGGGCGCCCAGTTTCGCCGAGCAGGGCGAGCACGGCGAGGAGCGCTGGCTCAAGCTCGAGATCAAGCTGATGGCAGATGTCGCGCTGGTGGGTTTCCCCAACGTCGGCAAGAGCACGCTCATCAGCGTCATCAGTGCGGCCAAGCCGAAGATCGCCAACTACCCCTTCACCACGCTCGAGCCCAATCTGGGCGTCGTGCGGCTCGACGAGCACACCGAGTTCGTCGTCGCCGACATCCCCGGCCTCATCGAGGGTGCCAGCGAGGGAAAGGGCCTCGGCCACAAGTTCCTCCGGCACATCGAGCGGGCGCGGGTGCTGTGCGTGATGGTCGACCTCTCCGACCCCGATGCGCCGCCGCCGCACGAGCAGGAGCGCATCCTGCTGCGCGAACTGGGCGAGTACCGCCCCGAACTGCTCGAGCGGCCGAGGCTGACGGTGGGCACCAAGTCCGACAGCACCGTGCACGACTGGGACGGCGCGACACTGTCGTCGATCACCAACCAGGGTGTCCGCGAGCTCGTCGGCCGGATGGCGACCCTGGTGCACGAGGCGCGACGCGCAGAGCCCGAGGCCGATGGTCTCGTCATCATCCGCCCGCAGGCCGACGGTGCGCGCGTCGAGCGTCTGGCCGAGCGCGAGTTCCGGCTCGTCGGCCGCCAGGTCGAGCGCGTCGTCGCCCTCAACGACGTCACCACGCCCGAGGCCCTCAGCTACATCGACTACCAGCTCAAGCGGCTCGGCGTCACGAAGATGCTGGCCAAGGCCGGTGCCCGACAGGGCGACGTGGTGTGGATCGCCGGGTTCAGTTTCGAGTACCACGAGGACGTCTGACGTGCGGGTCGTCGCCAAGATCGGCACGTCGTCGCTCACCGATGCTCGTGGCGTCATCGAGACCGGGGTCATCGACGCGCTGTGCGACCAGTTGGCAGCGCTGAGGGCGGGCGGCCACGAGGTCATCCTGGTGACGAGTGGTGCGGTCTCGGCAGGCGTCGCCGCGCTCGGACTTGCCGAGCGGCCGGGTGACGTCATCACCCTCCAGGCGATCAGTGCTGCGGGGCAGAGCCGACTGATGGAGACGTACAACCGGTCCCTCGCACGGCACGCGCTCGTCGCTGCACAGGTGCTGCTCGTGCCGCACGACTTCGTCGATCGTCGCCAGTACCTGCATGCACGCCAGACGCTCGTCCGGCTGCTCGAGCTGGGCTGCATCCCCATCGTCAACGAGAACGACGCGGTGGCCAGCGACGAGATCCGCTACGGCGACAACGACCGCATCGCCACGCTCGTCGCGCACAACGTCGGTGCCGACGTGTTGGTGCTGCTCACCGACACGCCCGGGCTCTACACGGCCGACCCGCGCACCGACCCGGCGGCCACGCTGATCGAGGTGGTCGCGGCGGACGACCCGCTGCAGTCGGTCACGGCGACACAGTCCGGCTCGAACCGCGGCAGCGGCGGAATGGCCAGCAAGCTGTCGGCAGCGCGGATGGCGTCCTGGGCCGGCGTGCGCGCCGTCATCGGCAAGGCATCGCGGCCCGACGTCCTCGTCGACGCCGTCGCCGGTCGGTCTGTCGGTACGACCTTCCTGCCGAGCGATCGAGCGGTCTCGGCACGAAAGCTGTGGATCGGTTTCGCCACGAACGTCGACGGCGCAGTCGTCGTCGACGACGGTGCACGCCGGGCGCTCATCGAGCGCGGCACGTCGCTGCTGCCGGCCGGCATCACCTCGGTCGAGGGCGACTTCGACGAGGGCGATGTCGTCGCCGTGCGCACCGCCGAGGGTGGTGTCATCGCCCGCGGCATCGTGCTGTGCGACGCCGACACCGCCCGTGCAGTGATGGGTCAGCGCACGAGTGACCTACCGGGCAACGTGGCGCACGAGGTCATCCATCGCGACGACCTGCTCGTCCTCGACTGAGCACCGGCAGCAGGGCACGCAGGTCGGTCGAGCGGGTGGCGGCGAGCAGGCCGCCGTACACGACGATGCCGGTAACCGTGCCGACCGCCAGCCGCAGTGCGGCGGGGCCGCCCGCAGTGCCGCCGACGCGGCTGCTGATCCATCGCACCACGACGCCCATCACTGCCGCTGCGAGCGCGAGCTGTGCCACGCCGTCGAACATCGGTCGGAAGGCGATTTCGCGCACCTTCTTCTCGAGCACGACGAGCGCAATGACCGCGCTGACGACGTAGGCGATGGCGAACGACGCGCCGAGGCCCAGCAGGCCGTAGCGCCCCACCAGCACGATCGCGAGGACGATGTTGATCGTGTTCTCGGCCATGTTGATCCAGAACGGTGTGCGGGCATCCTCGCGGGCATAGAACGCGCGGAGCACGAACAGGTAGACGGAGAACCCGGTGAGCCCGAGCGCGAACCCGCCGAGCGCGCGGGCCGTCGTGGCGCTGTCGGCGGCGGTGGCGCTGCCGTGCTGGAACACGGCCCCGATCAGCGGCTCGCGGAGCACGAACAGGCCGACGCCCGCTGGCAGTGTGAGGAGCGCGACGAGGCGGACCCCCACGGTGGTGCGGCGGGCGAGTTCGTCGCGGTCACCCCGCACCCACGCAGCCGCCAGATCGGGCTGGAACGTGGTGATGATGGGCATTGCGAGCACTGCGTGCGGCAGCATGAACCACAGGAAGGCGCGGGAGTAGGCGAACGCGGAGCCGTCGCCGCCACGCAGCAGGTTGCGGATCACCACGAGCGCGACCTGATTGGCGGCGACGTAGCCGAGCGTCCATGCCGACATCCGTGAGAGCGAGCGCACGGCGGGGTGACGGAGGTCGGGACGGAACCGGATGGGCACACCGCACCGCGCGACGGACGGACCGAGCGCCAGCGCCATCACCGCGATACCGATCGTCGCCCCGCCACCGAGCAGCCAGCGGAGCGCGCCGTTGTCGAGGACGTCGGTGAGTTGCAGCGGTGCGGTCGCCAGCGACGGCACGAGGAGCAGGCTGGCGATGATGACGAGGTTCGACAGCGCGGACGACCAGGCGGCAGCGAAGAACCGGCGGCGAGAGGCGAGCAGGCCGGTGCCGAGGGCGTTGAGGCCGTACCAGAAGATCTGGACGAGGAAGAGGCGGGAGAGCGCCGTGCCGACTGCCCGGTACTGCGCGACGTCGATACCGTCGGCGGTCAGCAGCGAGTAGAGCCTGAACACCAGCGGCGCCGCGAGGACGGCCAGCGCTGTCAGCGCCGCGAGTGCGAGCACCGAGACCGTGACCACCGCCGACGTGCCCTCGTCGTCGTCGGTCTCGCGCAGGCGGGTCAGGACGGGCACGAGCGTGCTGCTGAGGATGCCACCGAGCAGCAGCTCGTACAGCATGTTGGGCGTGCCGTTGGCCAGGTCGTAGGCGTCGGCCACCGCGCTCGGCGTGCCGAGCACGGCGCCGAGGACGGCCACACGCGCCACTCCGGTCAGGCGCGAGAGCGCCGTGCCCGAGGCGACCGCCAGGTTCGATCTGAGCAGCCCGGCCACGGTGCGAGAGTAGCCGTGACCCGATCACCGGCCATGGCGACTGTCGACGCGTGAAGTGCCGTCGGTATGGTGCGCGCGGGGCCGCGGGGCAGCCGACCCGTGCGGCTGTCTGGTCGTGGGCATGCGGGGCTAGGGTGCGGCCCATGTCGCATCGTTTCGAGAGCGTCCAGCAGGTCCGTGACGGCCTGAAGGACGTCAACTATCTGGCCGACGAGGGCATCGCCGGCGTCGCCTTCCTCGCTGACCGGCTCGGCAAGCCGGTGCTGGTGGAGGGGCCGGCCGGAACCGGCAAGACGCAGCTCGCCAAGAGCATCGCCGAGCTGACCGGCGCCCGGCTGATCCGCCTCCAGTGCTACGAGGGCCTCGACGAGAGCAAGGCGCTCTACGAGTGGAACTACAAGAAGCAGCTGCTGCGCATCCAGGCGGACAAGAACAGCGATTCGTGGACCGAGGTGCACGACGACATCTTCAGCAGCGAGTTCCTGCTCACCCGTCCGCTGCTCGAGGCCATCAGCGCCGAGGACCCCGTGGTGCTGCTCATCGACGAGGTGGATCGCGTCGAGGTCGAGACCGAGGCACTGCTGCTCGAGATCCTGTCCGAGTACCAGGTCTCGATCCCCGAGTTGGGCACCATCACGGCGCGCCAGATCCCACTGGTGTTCCTGACCTCGAACAACACCCGCGAACTGAGCGAGGCCCTCAAGCGCCGCTGTCTCTACCTGCACGTCGACTACCCGACGATGGAGCGCGAGAAGGAGATCGTGCTCACCAAGGTGCCGGGTGTCACCGAGAACCTCGCCGACCAGATCGCCCGCATCGTGCGCAGCATCCGCCAGCTCGACCTGAAGAAGGCTCCGAGCGTCAGCGAGACCATCGACTGGGCGCGCACGCTCGTGCTGCTCGGCATCGAGCACATCGACGCCCAGCAGGCGAAGGACACGCTGCACATCCTGCTCAAGTACCAGACCGACATTGCCAAGGCTGCCAAGGAACTCAGCGTCGACAAGTAGTCGTCGCTGTACCGCCTGCTCGGCCTCCCGACATGCTCGATCTCCTCGCCGGTTTCGTCACCGAGCTCCGCAACGCGGGGCTGCCGGTGTCGCTGACCGAGAACCTCGACGCGATGGAGGCGGTGCAGCACATCCCGATCGAGGACCGCGAGGCGTTCAAGTACGCGCTCGGTGCGACGTTGGTCAAGAACAACGCCCACTGGCGCGCGTTCGAGACGGTCTTCGAGGTCTACTTCAGCCTGCGCGGCCCCGAGTACCGCATCGTCGAGGGTGACGGCGAGCTCGACGAGATGTGGCGCGAGATGCAGGAGTCGATCCAGCAGGGCGAGGGCAAGGGTGCCGCCGGCGGTGGCCTCGACTCGCTCAGCGCCGAGGAGCTGGCGCAGTTGCTGATGCAGGCGCTGATGAACGGCGATCAGGCGATGATGCGCGCGCTCGCCCGGCAGGCCGTGCAGCGCTACGCCGGGATGGAGCCCGGTCGGCCGGTCGGCGGCACGTACTACCTGTACCGCACACTGCGCAACCTCGACCTCGAGGGCATGCTCGACAAGTTGATGGAGGCGAGCCGCCAGCAGGTGGGTGGCGAGTTGACCGACCTCGAGCAGCGGCTCGAGTCAGACGAGTACAACGACCGCATCGACCAGTTCAAGAAAGAGGTCGAGGCCGAGATCCGCCGGCGTCTGGTGGCGGACCGCGGCGCAGAGGCGATGGCCAAGACGCTGCGCAAGCCGCTGCCCGAGGATGTCGAGTTCATGCATGCGTCGCGTGACGAGATGCAGAACCTGAAGAAGGCGCTGCAGCCGCTGACCCGCAAGCTCGCTGCCCGACTCGCCCGCAAGCGTCGTCACGGCCGCAAGGGGCCGCTCGACTTCCGCAACACCGTGCGGCACAGCCTCAGCTACGGCGGCGTACCGGCCGACCCGAAGTTCAAGTACCCGCGTCCGGCCAAGCCCGAGTTGATGGTGGTCGCCGACATCAGCGGCTCGGTGGCCGCGTTCGCCCGCTTCACGCTGATGCTCGTCTACGCCATCCAGGGCTCGTTCTCGAAGGTTCGCTCGTTCGTGTTCATCGACGGCATCGACGAGGTCACCGACTACTTCAAGGGCGAGGAAGACATCGCCAACGCCATCCACCGGGTCAACACCGAGGCGGATGTGGTGTGGGTGGACGGGCACAGCGACTACGGCCACGCCTTCGAGGTGTTCTGGGAGCGTTACGGCAAGGACGTCGGTCCGAAGACCACGGTGCTGCTGCTCGGCGACGCGCGCAACAACTACCACGCGAGTCAGGCGTGGGTGGTCAAGGAGATCCGCCAGAAGGCGCGTCACGTGTACTGGTTGAACCCCGAGCCGCGCAGCTACTGGAACACCGGTGACTCGATCGTCGGCGACTACGGCACGCACACGGACGGTGTGTTCGAGTGCCGCAATCTCCGCCAGCTCGAGGGATTCGTCGAGAAGCTCGTCTAGTCCACGCCGAGGCGCGTCGGCGCCTGCGGACGCCGTGCCGCGTGCGTGCACCGCGCGCGTGGCGCGAGGTCGATGGCGGCCCAGCCGGTACAGACCGCTAGCGTCGACGTCATGAGTCGCGTCCTCCTCGTGCGTCACGGCGAGTCGAACGTGACGGTGCAGCGCATCATCGGCGGCCTGCGTTCGTGCACCGGACTGTCCACGCTCGGCCGCCAGCAGGCCGAGCGCCTGCGCGATCGGTGGGCTGCCGACGGCTTCGTCCCCGACGCAGTGGTGTCGAGCACGTACCCGCGTGCGGTCGAGACCGCCGCGATCGTCAGTGCGGCATTTGGCGGTCTCGGGGTCGAGCAGCGGGTCGAGTTCGGCGAGCACGACCCCGGCCCCGACTGCGACGGCATGTCGTACGACGACTTCGCGGCGCAGTTCGGCATCGGCGGCTGGCGTACCGACGACCCGTACGCCACCGTGTACCCCGGTGGCGAGACCGTGGCGGCGTTCCAGTACCGGGTCGGCCTCGCACTGCGGGCGCTGCTCGACGACCACCCCGAACGCTCGGTCGTGGTGTTCTGCCACGGCGGGGTCATCGACGCACTGCTGCGTCATGTGCTGCGCGCCCCCAGCCGTGGCGCGTTCGAGGTCTTCACGCTCAACACGTCGATCACCGAGTTCGAGCGCGTGTCGCGCGAGGGTGCGTCACCGATCTGGCGACTGGTGCGCTACAACGACGCAGCGCACCTGTCCGGCCTGCCCGCCGCGACGGCGCCGCTCGCCTGACGCGGACTGCGGCGTTCCCTCGTCGCCCGTCACCTACGGTGGCGCGATGGTGGACATCGTCGTGGTCGGGGCCGGGTCGGCGGGGGCCGTCATCGCCGGTCGAGCGGTCACCCGCTTCGGTCGTTCGGTCACCCTGGTCGAGGCGGGCCCGGTGCACGATGCCGCCGCGGTCCCGGCGCCGATCGCCGGACCGAACTTCCACCGGGCGCTCGAGGTGCCGGGTCGAACGTGGGGAGCCACCTACTCGAGCGGTCGTGGTGTCGGTGGTTCGTCGTCGGTCAACGCGATGGTGGGGCTCGTCGAGGGTCTGGACGACCTGACCGTGGTGGACGGACTGCCGATCGAGCTGCGACGAGCGATGCCGCGCGAGCGGGGAGTGCTGTCCGAGGCTTTCGCCGCTGCGGCGCGTTCGCTCGCGGTGCCGGTCGGTGATGCACTGCTGACCCGGTCGGCGGACGGCCGTCGGTGTTCGGTGAACGAGGCGTATCTCGAGCCGGCGCGGCAGACCGGTCGACTCGACGTGCTCGGTGACGCCGTGGTCGATCGGGTGCTGTTCGAGGGGACGCGGGCCGTCGGCGTGCGGCTCGCGGACGGGCGCGAGGTGTCGGCGGGTCGGGTGGTGATCGCAGCGGGGGCCGTGAGGACGCCCGCCGTGCTGCTGCGCAGCGGCGTCGATCGACCGTCCGTCGGTGTGGGCCTGCAGGACCACCCTGCGCTCACGATTCCCGTGCGGCTGCGGGCCGACGCGGTGCAGGCGCGTGACGGCGTGCTCGGCCGTCGACCGGGTGAGGTGGTGTCGGTGACGAGCGTCGGACGGCTCGACCATCCCGACGTGGGCGGGCTGCAGCTGCTGGCGGCGGATTCGATCGACGGTGACGATCCGACGCGTGCAACGCTGATGGCCGTGGTGCTGCAGGTCGAGTCTCGCGGCCGGGTGAGCCTGGCCTCGACCGACCCGCTCGTCGAGCCGCTCCTCGAGTTCGACCCCGGCGCCCATCCCACCGACCGGATGGCGCTCGTGATGGCTCACCGGGCACTCGAGGCGCTGCTCGCCACGCCAGAGCTGGCCGCAGTGGTCGCCGAGGCCGGTGATGCAGCGCTCGGCGGTGCCCACCACGCGAGCTCGACGTGCCGGATGGGCCGTCCGGACGATGTCGCTGCCGTCGTCGACCACGAGTGCCGTGTGCTCGGTACCGAGTCACTGTGGGTCTGCGATGCGTCGGTGTTCCCGCGAGCGCCTCGGACGAACCCGCACCTGCCGGTCGTATTGCTGGCCGAGCGCATCGCTGCCGTCGTCGGTACCTAGTCGGCGTCCTCGGGGGTCTGCTATGACTCAGCCGTGGCCGCGATCGAACTCACCAACGGATGCTGGGCGTACGTGCAACGAGACGGCAGCTGGGGCTGGAGCAATGCCGGCCTCGTGGTCGGCGACGGGGCGTCGCTGCTCGTCGACACGCTGTTCGACCTGCGGTTGACCGCGACGATGCTCGAGGCCTTCGCCCCGTCGACGCGCACCGCGCCGATCGTGACCGCCGTCAACACCCATGCGAACGGCGACCATTGCTTCGGCAACGAGCTCCTCGGTGACGTCGAGATCATCTCGTCGACCGCGACGGCGGACGAGATGGTCGAGTTG
>JBMSSR010000071.1:0-12325 GCA_049424465.1 Ilumatobacteraceae bacterium | reverse complement strand
CATCGATACCTACCGCATCGTCGCACCGGCCGGGCGCACCCGCGGCACGTGTCGGCTGCCGCTGGCCGTCGTGACATTCGACCGCGCCGACGGGGCCGTCTGGTCGCCCACCGTGCCCGCTGAGCGTGCCAAGATGACCACCACGGGAACCGAAGGTCGGAGCCGGTCGTCAGGGCAGTAGCGCCCCGAGCGACCGGTCACGACCACTCGGGACGTGCGGGCGCACCAACCCGGCGACGAGACCCCCCTCGCCGCCGACAAAGGAGACGCGTATGCACTCGGAGAACCCTCAGCCCTTCGACGACTCGTCGACGGCGTGGATGCAGGCCGGCAACTGTCGTACCTACCCGCCCGACACGTTCTTCCCCAGCGATGGTGTCGGCGTCGACCGGGCCCGCAAGATCTGCAACGCCGACTGCCCCGTCAAGGAACGCTGCCTCGAGTACGCCCTCGAGCACCGCATCGAGCACGGTGTCTGGGGCGGAACGAGCGAGCGCGAGCGCCGTCGCATCCTGGTGCGGCGCCGCGCCACGACCGGCTGAGTCGCTCGACCGCCAGAACGCGACATGGCGCCGGGGGCCCCCCGCGCCATGTCGATCAGTTCGTGTCGAGCATCGACGGCTGTGGCCGTCGACCCGTTGTCAGGAGTTCGAGCCGCTGTCGGGCTTGGGCTCGTCAGAGCCCTTGGCGCCATCGGACAGCCCTTCCTTGAATTCCTTCTGGGCCTTGCCCAGGTTCTTCGCGAGCTTCGGCAGCGACGACCCACCGAACACGATGAGCACGATGACGAGGACGATGATCAGTTCTTGGGGGCCAATGCCTGCAGCAATCATGGGGCGACTCTATCTCAGCGTTCAGGCGCTCGTACGTCGGGCGGCCTGTGCCCGCTGACGGCGGAGGCGGCGGCGCTCGCGCTCGGACAGTCCGCCCCAGATGCCGAACTTCTCGCCGTTCACGAGGGCGTACTCGAGGCAGTCCAGGCGCACGACACAGCCGCGGCACACTTCCTTGGCCTCACGGGTGGAGGCGCCCCGCTCGGGGAAGAACAGGTCGGGATCGACACCGAGGCAGTTGGCCTCGTCCTGCCAGTTCGCGCGTGCGTTCGGCATCGGTTCGCTCGTGACGTGGATCTGCATGCGGATGGCCTCCCGGACCCCGTGCAGCGGTGTCGGCGGACACCGCTGTAATTACATGGGTGTCATTGTCGCTCATGGAGCCGACGTTCCGCAAGGGGCAACCTCGCAAATGGGCCGATCGGCTCTCCGGCAGGGTCAACTGGCTCGTCTGCCCCGACCGCGGGCGAGTTGACGCTTGTGCTCGATGAAATCGACCAGCACGTAATCACCGAGCGATTCGTGGTCGGTGAAGAAGGCCCGTCCTCGATTGATCGCCGTCAGCTGCTCGATGAACGACCGCAGCCCGTGCGTGGCGTCGAGCATGAAGGTGTTGATGCGGATGCCCTCGCGGGTGCACCGCACCACCTCGCGCAGCGTCGCGGTGACCGTCTCGGGCATCGGTGGGTAGTTGAAGAACACGCTGCCGTCGGGCTCGATATGGGCCGTCGGCTCGCCGTCGGTGATCATGATGATCTGCTTGGTGCCCGACTGCCGGGCGAGCATCTGACGGGCGAGCGTGAAGCCGTGGTGCATGTTGGTGCCGTAGGCGTAGTCCCAGCTCACCTCGGGCAACTCGGACGCCGTCAGGACGTAGGCCGACTCGCTGAACCCGACGAGGCCCATGAAGTCGCGGGGGAACTGCGACGTGATCAGCGAGTGCAGGGCCATCGCCACCTTCTTGGCGGGGAGGAAGTTGTCGCGCATCGGCATGCTCATCGAGAGGTCGAGCATCAGGACCGTCGACGAGCGGGTGAGGTGCTCGGTCCGCTCGATCTCGAAGTCGTCGGGCGAGATGCGCACCGGCGTGCCAGGCCCGTTGCGGCGGATGGCATTGCGGATGGTCCGCTCGAGGTCGAGGCTGAACGGGTCGCCGAACTCGTACGGCTTGGTGTCGTAGGCGCGTTCGTGGCCGTGGCCCACCGAGCGCGACTGGTGCTGGCCGGCAGTGTCCTTGGCGAGCTTGGTGTACAGGTCGCGGAGGGCATTGGTACCGATGGCACGCAACCCCTTGGGCGACAGCTCGAGGCGCCCCTCCCTGTTGCGGATGAGGCCCTGCTCCTCGAGCATGCGCGTGAGTTCGGCGAGGCGCTCGAGTGACGCTGCGGCATCGTCACCGAGCAGATCGCGGACCTTGTCGAGGTCGGCCTCGGCCAGCGCCGCGGGCGACGTGCTGTTGCGCAGCAATTCGTCGATCGCATCGAGGTCGGCGAGTTCTTGCATGGTCTGCATCGCCTGCGACAGGCCGAGCGGCTCGTCGCCGCGGAACTGCTGCCGGGAGTCCCAACCCATCTGCGGGAACATCTGCTGCATCGAGCGGCCGAGCTGGTCCATCTGCCAGCGCAGGTCGATGTCGTCGAGCAACTGGTCGCTCAGCTGCTGCAGCTGTGCGCGCTGCTCGGGTGTCATCGAGTTGAGCATCGCCTGGGCGGCCGCCATGCGCTGCGCCAGCTGCTCGAGCAGTTCGTCGAGCGTGGTGGGGTTGTCGGGGAAGAAGTCGCCGAACTCGTGCATGAAGTCGTCGAACTTCGGGTCGTCACCGTTCGCACGGCGCTCGATCATCTCGTTGAGCGCCGCCATCATGTCCTTGGTGCGCTGCAGGTCCTCGGGGCTGACGTTGCGCATCGCCGACGACATCTGGTCGAACGCTTGCTCCATCAGCTGCGAGCGGAGCCGTTCCTTCAGCTGCTCGAACCGCTGCTGCGCGTCGCTGCTCTCGAAGTCGTACGAATCGAGTTCGCGCACCTTGCCCGCAAGGTCGCCGGGCAGCATGTCGAGGCGGAACTGCCGTTCGGCGGCTGCGTCGCGCGCGGCTCGCTGGCGGCGTTCGTCACCGCTCGCGTCGGCGGCGCGGGTGGCACCGTCGATCGCGTGCCGCTCCTCGTCGACGATGTCGTCGAGCTCGCGGGCAATCTCCTGGTACACGCCACCGAGGTCGAAGCGGTCGAGACGACTGCTGCGCTCGTCACGTACCCGCCGCATGAGGTCGCGCAGTCCCTCGATGCGCTGGCCGTTCGGCGTGGTCATCCCCTGCTGCAACAGTCGGCGCAGCGCCGCGTTGACGTCACCGTGGTACAGCAGGTCGTCCGTGACCTCCTCGAGCACTGCGGCCGCATCGAGGTCGAACCCCGTCTGGGTGCCGTCCCACCTCGAGTACGTGAACCGACGCGCCATGCGCGCACGCTAGTCCCCTGCCGTCGCCGACCCAGTGGCGACCCGGCAGTCTTGTGAAGCAAATCACGAGCACCGATCGGCGCTGGTAGCCTCACCCCGTGCGCGTACCGAGGACGTTCGCCTTCGTCGACCTGTCGGGGTTCACCAACTACACGGCCGCCTTCGGCGACGACGCCGCCGGCCGCATCCTCGGTGCCTTCCGAACCGTCACCCGCCAGGTGGCCAGCGAGCGCGGGGTCCGCATCGCGAAGTGGCTGGGCGACGGCTGCATGATCGTCTCGATCGAGCAGGAGAACGCCATTGCGTTTGCCGTCGAGCTCGAGCACCGCGCCGCCGAGGTGTGCGCCCCACTCTCGCTGCGGGTGGGCATGGCCACCGGCCAGGCACTGCTGTTCGACGGTGACGACTACATCGGTTCGGCCGTCAACCTCGCGGCCCGGCTGTGCGATGCCGCCGGACCGTTCGAGGTACTGCTGCCGACGATGCAGATCGAGCGACTGCCCGAGGGCGTCGTCGCCACACCGTACGGCGACCTCGAGCTGCGCGGCTTCCCCGGCGCGATCAGTGTGGTCGAGCTGAGCGGCCGCCCGGTGCTTCGCGCCACCAACGACACCGGCGAGCTGTGGACCCGCACGCCGTTCGACCTCTGACTCCCGAGCCTGCAGCGCGCCGGTTCGACATCGGCAGGGCCCTGGGCAACGATCCCGACGCGCACGCCGACGAGATCGATGCGGCGGTCGACCGTGGTTGCTCGCACATTCGGCTCGACGTGCCGTGGTCTCGGGCCGAACCGCGGACGGGCGTGTTCGACGGCGATGTGTTCGAGTCGTTGCTCACCGCCGCCGACCGCGCTCACCGCTCGGGCCTCAAGGTGTGGTGCCGGTTGCTGCAGGCCGAGGTGCCGCGGTGGTTCGACAACGAGGGCGGCTTCGGCGACGACCGAACGGCCGCCCGCTGGTGGCCACGCTGGGTCGATGGCGTTGCCGAGCGACTCGGCGACCACGTCGACGGGTGGGTGCCGATCGAGGCACCCTTCGGGATGTGCACGCGGCTGGCGCCCGACGACCCCCGACGACAGGGGGACGTGCTGCACCGACTGGTGGTGGCGTGGCGCGACGCGTGGCGCCTGCTGCACGGCGTGCACCCCGTGGCCACGTCGCTCGACGTGGCCATCGAACGGCCCGTCGACGACTCACCGCCCGCACTCGCCGAGTCGCGGCGACGCGACGCCATGCGGTGGACGACGTGGTGCGGCAGCATCCGCGACGGCGTCGTGCGCATCCCCGGTCGTGCCGACCGCGAACTCGACGACCTCGACGGCTCGTGCGACGTGCTCGGCATCGCGCTCCGCGCCGATCGCGCCACGACCGACGACCTCGACTCGATCCTGCAGCGCGTCCACGAGCAGCGCCTCCACCGGCCGGTTGCCGTCACGCTGCGGGCCCACGGCAACGGCCGTGACGAGCGCCAGGAGTCGATCGGCCGGTGTCGCGAGCGTCTCGAGGCTGCCGCTGCCGAGCTGCACCTGGTCCGGCTGACGTTGCTCGACTGAGCATCGTGACAGGCGCCCCGGCGCGCTGAATCGAGCGCCGTTGGTCAGCTGCGCCCGCGATAGGTCGACGACGTCGACCCGGCGTCCTTGTTGAGCCGCTTCGAGAGGTGCAGACCCTCGAGCACGAACTCGATCGCCGCAGCGACGGCTGCCGGCGACTCGCTGCCGCCGGTGAGCAGGCGGACCGGCTCGGCGAGGGCCGGCACGGTCTCGAGCAGGCGCACCAGTTCGGCCGAGGTGACGGTCTCACCCGTGTGGGCGACCGCACCCTCCTCGAACGCCGCCACCACCTCGCGCACCTGCTCGAACGGCAGCAGGTCCTTGAACACCGACAGCACACTCGCCTTGATCAGCGACTCGAGGATCGCGCCATCACGTCCGTCGTCGAGCGACTCGATCTCGATCTTGCCGCTGCTGCTGGCTGCCATCGCCGACAGGTCGCTCACCCGCGGCACGACCAGCGTCTCGCCCGCGCGCAGTCCACGACGCAGCGCGTTGGCACACAGCACCTCGAGGTTGCTCACCGACAGACGGACACTGACACCACTGTGCTGGTTGACGTGCGAGCTCGAACGGGCCTGGTGGCTGAACGTCGCGACGATCTGCTCGATGTAGTGCGGCGTCTCGACGGTGACCGACCCCACACTCGGCGGCCTCGCCTCCTGGCGCATGATCGCGACCTCGACGTCGACGTCGAGCGGGTAGTGCGTGCGGATCTGGCTGCCGAAGCGGTCCTTGAGCGGCGTGATGATGCGTCCGCGGTTGGTGTAGTCCTCGGGGTTGGCGCTCGCGACGAGCAACACGTCCAGCGGCAGCCGGATCTTGTGACCACGGATCTGGACGTCGCGCTCCTCGAGCACGTTGAGCAGTCCCACCTGGATGCGCTCGGCGAGATCGGGGATCTCGTTGATGGCGAAGATGCCGCGGTTGGTGCGCGGCACCAGGCCGTAGTGGAGCGTCAGCTCGTCGCTCAGGTACCGCCCCTCGGCGATCTTGATGGGGTCGACCTCACCGATGAGGTCGGCGATCGACGTATCGGGCGTGGCGAGCTTCTCGCCGAAGCGATCATCGCGGTGCACCCATGTGATCGGTGTCGAGTCACCCATCTGCTCGATGAGGTCGCGCGCGTGGCGGCTGACCGGGTGGTACGGGTCGTCGTTGATCTCGCTCCCGCTGACGATGGGCATCCACTCGTCGAGCAGCCCGGTCAGCGAGCGGATCATGCGCGTCTTGGCCTGCCCACGCTCGCCGAGGAAGATGACGTCGTGGCCGGCGAGCAGCGCGTTCTCGAGCTGCGGCATGACCGTGTCCTCGTAGCCGAGCACACCCTCGAAGAGCGGCTCTCCTGCCGAGATCCGGGCGACCGCATTCCGCCGGATCTCCTCCTTCACTGCCACGGACGTCCAGCCTGACGCCTTCAACTCGCCGAGTGTTGCTGCACGGGTGACCATGCGGGCGACCATAGCCGCAGCCCGTCGCCGTACGCTCTCGGACGTGGAACTGCGGGGCCGATGGGTGGCGCGACCGGCAGACGACGATGTCCGTCGCGACGGCGTGGGGCTCGACGTCGACGACACCGGCTGGGACGACGTCCCGGTGCCGGGCCACTGGTGCGCGGCGCCGGCGTTCACCGACGCACGTGGCCCGCTGCTGTACCGCCACCGGTTCCACCTCGAGCCGCCGGCGGCCGGCGAGCGACGCTTCGTGACGCTCGAGGGCGTGCTGTACCAGGCCGATGTCTGGCTCGACGGGGCGTACCTCGGCGACCCCGAGGGGTACTTCTTCCCGCACTCGTTCGACATCACGAGTCTCTCCCGCCTCGCGGGCGACCACGTACTGGCCATCGAGGTCAACTACCCGAGCGGCGGGCGGCGCAGCATCACCGGTGCGCTGCACGACCCGCTCGTCACCGACCCGGCGGCGCGCGCCGGCGGCCTGTGGCGGCCGGTCCGCACCGATGCGACCGGCCCGGTCCGACTCGACCGGTTGCGGGTGCTGTGCCGGGACGCCAACGATGCGCGGGCACATCTCCGCCTGCACGCACGTCTCGACGTCGATGCGCCGCGCACCGCCCTGTTGCGCACCTCCGTCGACGGCAAGGTGCTCGCCGAGCAGTCGCGCAGCCTCGCCAGCGGTGTCAACGAGGTCGACTGGGACCTCGACGTCGCCGACCCCCGGCTGTGGTGGCCGTGGAGCCTCGGCGCGCAGTCGCTCACCGACGTCGAGGTCGAGGTGGTCGTCGAGGGCACGGTGAGCGACCGGCGACGGGTGCGCACCGGGCTACGCGAAGTCGCGGTGCAGGACTGGGTGGTGTCGGTCAACGGCGAGCGACTCTTCGTCAAGGGCGCCAACGTCGTACCGACCGGGGCAGCGCTCGCCGATGCGTCGCCCGACGCAGTGCGCGCCATCGTCGAGTCGGCGCGCGACGCCGGGCTCGACCTCCTGCGCGTCGCAGCGCACGTCGCCCGGCCCGAGCTGTACGACACCGCCGACGAGCTCGGGATGCTGCTGTGGCAGGACTTCCCGATGCGGCACGCGTATGCGCGGACCATTCGCCGCAACGCCGTGCGCCAGGCACGCGAGATGGTCGACCACCTCGGTCACCACCCGTCGGTCGCGATGTGGTGCGCACACGACGAACCCGACGCCGTCACGCACCGACCGGCGTCGCCCTCGGGCGCCGTGTCCTGGCGGTCGCTCGCCGGCCGCCTACTGCGTGAGCAGGTGCCGTCGTGGAACAAGACGATCCTCGACCGCTGGCTGAAGCGGGCGATCGAGTCAGCCGACGAGACGCGCGCCGTCGTCGCGCACAGCGGCGTGGGACCGCACCTGCCACAACTGAAGGGCACTGACAGTCACCTGTCGTTCGGGTGGGATCACGGCTCGGTGGGCGACCTCGACGCATTCGCCGCCGCACTCCCGAGCATGGTGCGGTTCGTCGGCTCGTTCGGTGCCGTGTCGGTGCCGACGAGTGCCGGGTTCATGCAGCCCGGGCGCTGGCCGCACCTCGACTGGGCCCACCTGCACGAGCAGCACGGTCTGCAGCTCGCAGTCCTCGACGAGCGCGTGCCACGTGCCGACCACCCGACCTTCGAGTCATGGCGCGACGCGACGCAGCAGTACCAGGCCGTCGTGCTGCGACAGACCATCGAAACACTCCGCCGCCTCAAGTACCGACCCACCGGCGGGTTCTGCCTCTCGAACTGGAACGACGCCCGCCCCGTGGTGTCGATGAGCGTGTACGACCACGACTTCGTGCCCAAGGCAGCGCTGCGCGCCGTCATCGACGCGTGCCGACCGGTCGTCGTCGTCGCCGACCGACTGCCGGCGTCGTCGACACCGGGCGACGCGGTGGCGCTCGACGTCCACCTCGTCAACGACCTGCGCGTGCCGCTCGACGACGCCGTCTGCACCGCGGTGCTCGAGTGGGCCGGTGGCGGCCACACGTGGCAGTGGCGGGGCAGCGTGCCGCCCGACTCGTGCGTGCGCGTCGGCACTGCTCGCTTCGTGGTGCCGGAGGCACCCGGTCGCCTCTGCCTCGACCTGCCGGTCGAGCACGACACGGTGGCCGTGACCAACCGCTACGAGGGCCTGATCGAGCCGCGCGACAGCGGCCGCGACATCAGATCTGACTGATCAGCTTGCGGTTCTTGAACTTCGCCGACCGGTAGTCGCGATGCATCATCGCGATGAAGTCGATACTGATGCTCTTCGGGCACGCCGCCTCGCACTCACCGTGGTTGGTGCACGAACCGAAGTGGTCGTCCATCGTCTCGACCATCGCCTCGACACGGCTCCACCGCTCGGCCTGGCCCTGCGGCAGCAGATTGAGGTGGCTCACCTTGGCGGCGGTGAACAGGTTGGCCGCTCCGTTGGGGCAGGCCGCCACGCACGCACCGCACCCGATGCACTCGGCGGCGTCCATCGCCGCGTCGGCGACCGGCTTGGGGATCGGGATGAGGTTGGCGTCGGGCGCACCACCCGTCGGCGCAGTGATGAAGCCGCCGGCCTCGACGATGCGGTCGAACGCTGACCGGTCGACCATCAGGTCCTTCACGATGGGGAATGCCGTCGCGCGCCACGGCTCGACCGTGATCGTGTCGCCGCTCGCGAACGTCCGCATGTGCAACTGACAGGTCGCGGTACCGCGCTGGGGCCCGTGCGCCTGACCGTCGATCATCAGCGAGCACGTCCCGCAGATGCCCTCCCGGCAGTCGTGGTCGAAGACCACTGCTTCCTTGCCGTCCGCGATGAGCATCTCGTTGAGGACGTCGAGCATCTCGAGGAACGAGGCCTCGTCGCTGATGCGCGGGATGACGTACGTCTCGAAGCGTCCCTGCTCGCCGGGGCCTGCCTGGCGCCAGATCTTGAGCGTGATGTTCTCGAGGTGCTTGGCGTGTGTCGCGCTCACTTGTAGCTCCGCTTCGCGAGGTGGATGACTTCGTACTGCAGTTCTTCGCGGTGCCGAACCGACGCCATCGGGTCGCCGGTCCACTCCCACGCGGCGACGTGGGCGAAGTTGTCGTCGTCGCGCTGGGCCTCGCCCTCGTCGTCCTGGTACTCGACACGGAAGTGTCCGCCGCAGCTCTCGTTGCGCTCGAGCGCGTCGCGGCACATCAGCATGCCGAGCTGGAAGAAGTCGTCGACTCGACCGGCCTTCTCGAGCGTCTGGTTGAGGCCCTCGCCGGTGCCGGTGACCCGCAGGTTCTTGGTGAACTCGTCGTAGAGCGCCGGCAGCTCGCCGAGCGCCTTCTCGAGCCCGGTCTGCGAGCGCTCCATGCCGCAGTAGTCCCAGATGATCTTGCCGAGCTCGCGGTGGAACCAGTCGGGTGACCGGTCGCCGTTGACCGAGAGGTAGCGCTGATAGCGCTCGCGGGCCTGCAGCTCGGCTGCCTTGAACTCGGGGTGGTCGGTACCGGGCACCGGCTTGTTGAGCATCGGGGCGAGGTAGTTGCCAAGTGTGTACGGCAGCACGAAGTAGCCGTCGGCGAGGCCCTGCATCAGCGCCGATGCACCCAGCCGGTTCGCGCCGTGATCGCTGAAGTTGGCCTCACCCGCCGCGTACAGACCGGGCACCGTGGTCATCAGCTCGTAATCGACCCAGAGGCCACCCATCGTGTAGTGGCTCGCCGGATAGATGCGCATCGGGACGTCGTACGGGTTCTCGCCGGTGATGCGCTCGTACATCTCGAACAGATTGCCGTAGCGCTCCTCGACGACGTGCTTGCCGAGCCGCCCGATCGCGGCCGAGAAGTCGAGGTACACACCGTTCTTCAGCGGGCCGACACCGCGACCGCTGTCGACGGCGCGCTTCGCGGCACGCGACGAGATGTCGCGGGGCGCCAGGTTCCCGAAGCTCGGGTAGAGGCGTTCGAGGTAGTAGTCGCGATCGTCCTCGGGGATCTGGTCGGGCAGCCGGTCGTCGCCGACGTTCTTCGGCACCCACACACGACCGTCGTTGCGCAGGCTCTCGCTCATCAGCGTGAGCTTGCTCTGCGTGTCGTCGGCCTGCGGGATGCACGTCGGGTGGATCTGCGTGTAGCACGGGTTGGCGAACAGCGCACCCTTGCGATGTGCACGCCATGCGGCGGTGACGTTGCAGGCCATGGCGTTGGTCGACAGGAAGAACACGTTGCCGTAGCCGCCGGTGCACAGCACCACCGCATGGGCCGAGTGCGAACGGATCTCACCCGTGACGAGGTCACGTGTGACGATGCCCGCCGCCCGCCCCTCGATGACGACGACGTCGACCAGTTCGGTGCGGTTCCAGAGGGTGACGTTGCCGAGGCCGATCTGTCGCGCCAGTTGCTGATAGGCACCGAGCAACAGCTGCTGGCCGGTCTGGCCCCGGGCGTAGAACGTTCGGCTCACCTGCGCGCCACCGAAGCTGCGGTTGTCGAGCAGGCCGCCGTACTCGCGGGCGAACGGCACACCCTGGGCGACCATCTGGTCGATGATGTTGACGCTCACCTCGGCGAGGCGGTGCACGTTTCCCTCGCGGGCGCGGAAGTCGCCCCCCTTGATGGTGTCGTAGAACAGGCGGTGCACGCTGTCGCCGTCACCGTGGTAGTTCTTCGCCGCGTTGATGCCACCCTGCGCCGCGATGCTGTGCGCACGGCGGGGCGAGTCGTGGAACGTGAACGCCTCGACCTGGTAGCCGAGCTCGGCGAGCGTCGCCGCCGCCGACGCTCCGGCGAGACCCGTTCCCACCACCAGCACCTTGAACTTGCGCTTGTTGTTGGGGTTGACCAACTTCATGTCGGACTTGTAGTTCGACCACTTGTCGGCGATGTCGCCAGCAGGAACCTTTGCGTCGAGCGTGATGCTCACGTTGCTCACCCCACCACTCCGGCCAGGACGGCCACCGGGAAACTGACATTGCCGACCACGACGATCGCCGCCACCGCAACTGCGATCTGGCGGCGGAGTCGTGTGAACCTCGGGTTGTTCCAGCCCATCGACTGGAAGACGCTCCACACACCGTGGAACAGGTGCGTGCCGAGTGCCAGGTTGGCCACGATGTAGAGGATCGCGACCGGCCAGCGGCTGAAGCTGCGCACGACGTTGGCGTAGGCGGCACCGTGGACGAACTCGCCGTCGGTGCCGATCGCGTTGGTGACGCCCCACGTCAGGTCGGCCAGATGCCACAGCACGAAGAGCGCCACGATCACGCCGGTCCAGCGCATCGTGCGGCTGGCGAACGATGCCACCTGGTAGTCGCGGGCGCTCTGGTACTTGACCGACCGGGCGGTGCGGTTGAGCGCCGTCAGGCTCGCCGCAGCGTGGATGTGGACGGCGACCGCGCCGAGCAGGCCCGCGCGCAGGATCCACAGCGCCACACCGTGGGGCACGATCGGCACGAGCAGCTCGCGGAGGAACTCGGCGTAGTGGTCGAGATCCTCCTGCCCCAGATACATCTTGAGGTTGCCCACCATGTGGGCGATCACGAACCCCACGAGCATGATGCCCGTGACCGCCATGGCGTACTTCTTGCCGACTGCGGTGCTGTAGAGATCGGCGAGGAAGAAGCGGCGTCGCTTCCTCGGGGTGACGGCGGTGCCCGTGACGGGCCCCCGCGCCTTGAGTGCCTGTGCCATCGGCGACGGCCTTTCGGGTTCGATCGACAGGATCTGGTCGATTGGCACCGTAGCCCCGCGCAGGCGGACGGGTGAATTCCAGACCGAAACCGGCAACACGGCCGCCCGGCCCGGTCCCACCGGGGCCCACGACGACAACCCCACCCGGCCCGGTGCGACCGAGAAGTTCGTCGGGGCGGCCGCAGAGTCAGTACGCTCGGGCCGTTCCCGTACCCGAGCGCGGTTCCGCCGCGCCAGACACACCCGGAGTCCACTGGTGTCAGCGTTGTTCGCCGCCGAAGGCGGCTACCAGGAGTTCGCGCTCAAGGGCGGCGAGTGGGCAGTACTGCTGCTCTCGGCCGCCGCTGCCGTGGTCGCCATCATCGTCGGCTTCGTGCTCGGCAAGCGCG
>JBMSSR010000070.1:0-12351 GCA_049424465.1 Ilumatobacteraceae bacterium | reverse complement strand
GACGTGAGCCTCGACATCCGCCAGCGCGAGATCACCGCGTTCATCGGCCCCTCGGGGTGCGGCAAGAGCACGGTTCTCCGCTGCTTCAACCGCATGAACGACCTCATCCCGTCGTCGCGAGTCGAGGGACGTGTCGAGTTCCACGGTGTCGACCTGTACGACCCGCAGGTCAACGCGGTCGAGGTGCGCCGCCGGATCGGGATGGTGTTCCAGAAGCCCAACCCGTTCCCCAAGAGCATCTACGACAACGTGGCCTACGGCCCCCGCCTCGCCGGCACCAAGAAGCGCGCCGATCTCGACGAGGTCGTCGAGCGTGCACTGCGTGGCGCCGCACTGTGGGACGAGGTCAAGGACCGGCTCAAGGCGAGTGGCCTCGGACTGTCGGGCGGTCAGCAGCAGCGCCTCTGCATCGCGCGGGCGATCGCAGTCGAGCCCGAGGTCTTGCTGATGGACGAGCCGTGCTCGGCGCTCGACCCCATCGCGACGTCTCGCATCGAGGACCTGATGCAGGAGATCAAGGACCGCTTCACCATCGTGATCGTGACGCACAACATGCAGCAGGCGGCACGCGTCAGTGACCGGGTGGCGTTCTTCACCACTGAGGTGAATCCCGAGAGCGACCGCCGTACCGGTGTGCTCGTCGAGTACGACGTGACCAAGAAGATGTTCTCCAATCCCTCGGACGGACGGACCGAGGCGTACGTGACTGGGAGGTTCGGCTGATGGAGGAGATGCGGAAGTCATTCCACCAGGACCTCGAGGGAGCCAAGTCGGCACTCGTCAGGATGGCGGCGAGCGTGATCGAACTGATCCCGCGGGCGACGCAGGTGCTCCTCGACGGCGACCTCGAGGGCGCCGAGCAGATCATCGGCGGTGACGAGGAGATCGACCAGCGAGCAGTCGATGTCGAGGAACACTGCATGCAGATCCTCGCCCTGCAGGCACCGGTGGCGAGTGACCTGCGACAGGTGATCGCCCTGATGAAGATGACCGCAGATGTCGAGCGAAGTGGTGATCTTGTCGCCAACATCTGCAAGACCGCTCGTCGCATCTACGGCCACGACCTCGATCCGCGGCTCCGCGGTGTCATCGCGCGGATGGGCGAGCAGGCGAAGGCGATCTACGAGGCGGCCATCGAGGCCTATGTCGAGAACGACGAGTCGAAGGCTGCCGCGGTGGACGACATGGATGCCTACCTCGACGGGTTGCAGCGCCAGTTCGTGCAGACGATCCTCGAGTGCCACTCGGCCGGCAAGATCGACCTGCAGGTCGCGGTGCAGCTGGCGATCGCCTCGCGGTTCTACGAGCGCATCGGTGACCACGCGGTGCACATCGCCGAACGTGTGCGCTTCATCCTGACTGGATGGATGCCCGACCACCGCAAGCGTCCGCGACCGAAGGTCGATCTCCCACCCGCTGGAGACGGCGCGGCGTGAGGTGGTTCGACCGTGGTGCGGTCGACTCGCTGAGGGCCGAGGCCCGGGCAGCGGCCGACGAACTGGCGGCCTTGCGGCAGCGGGTGGCGTTGCTCGAGCACGTCATCGAGGCGATCCCGTCAGCGGTGGTCGTCGTCAACCGCGATGGCGCGGTGGTGCGACGTGACCCGCTCGTGACCCTGACGAGCCACGAGGGCGCACTGCTCGACGAGGCGATCGAGTCGGTTGCGCGCGCTGCGCTCGGCGGTGCTGCCGACGATCGCCGGGTCGAGATCTATGGCCCGCCGCAGCGGGTCTTCCTGCTGCGAGGGTGCCCGCTGATCGACGGCGGGGCGCTCGTGGTCGTCGACGACATCAGCGAGCGGGCGCGCCTCGATGCGGTGCGCACCGACTTCGTCGCCAACATCAGCCACGAGCTGAAGACCCCGGTCGGCGGCCTGGCAGTGCTCGCGGACGCGATCGTCGACCATGACGACGTGACGGTCATGCGACAGCTCGCCGAGCGGATGGTCGAGGAGGCGCACCGTGCGTCGTCAACCATCGACGACCTGCTCGAGCTCTCTCGCATCGAGCTCGGTGGTGCTGCGGCGACCGAGATCGTCGACATGACCGTTGTGGTCGCCGAGGCGGTGCACCGGGTCGCTGCGGCGGCTCGCCAGCGGGGTGTTCGCATCGTGGTGCACGACATCCGGGCGCCGAAGGCGCTCGGCGAACCGAGACAGTTGGTGTCGGCGCTGGCGAACCTGCTCGACAACGCCGTGAAGTACAGCGAGGTCGACCGCGAGGTCGTGGTCGAGATCGACCGACGCGACGAGTGGGTGGAGACCACGGTGACCGATACGGGAGTCGGGATCCCGGCCAAGGACCTCGACCGCATCTTCGAGCGCTTCTACCGCGTCGACCGGGCGCGCAGTCGCGACACGGGCGGCACCGGACTGGGGCTCGCGATCGTGCGCCACGTCGCCAACAACCACGGCGGTGAGGTCACGGTGCACAGCCGCGAGGGCGAGGGCTCGGTCTTCACGATGCGGATTCCCGTGGCAGGGGACTGAGGCTCGTGGAGAACTCCGATTACACCGTGCTCGTCGTCGAGGACGAGACCAGCTTCGTCGAGGCGCTCAAGGTGGGCCTCGCCCGCGAGGGGTTCCGGGTCGTCGTCGCGAGCGACGGTGTGCAGGCCCTGACGGCGTTCGACACGGTGCAGCCCGACCTCGTGCTCCTCGACGTGATGCTGCCCCGCATGAGTGGCATCGACGTGTGCCGCCAGCTGCGCAAGCGAAGCCAGGTGCCCATCATCATGGTCACTGCCAAGAGCGCCGAGATCGACACGGTCGTCGGCCTCGAGGTGGGCGCCGACGATTACGTCACCAAGCCCTACCGGATGCGCGAGCTGGTCGCCCGGATCCGTGCGGTGCTGCGGCGGCGAGAGGGTGTGGCGGACGCAACGGGAGAGTTCTCGCTCGGCCAGATCGTCGTGGGTGATGTGTCGCTCGACCCCGACGAGCACCGTGTGCAGCTCGCCGGTGCCGACGTGACGATGCCGCTGAAGGAGTTCGAGCTGCTGCATCTGTTGCTCGCCAACGTGGGGCGAGTGCTGACGCGCGACACGCTGATCGATCGGGTGTGGGGGAGTGACTACGTCGGCGACACCAAGACGCTCGACGTCCACGTCAAGCGCCTGCGGGCGAAGATCGAGCCGGATCCCGCCAACCCGACCCGCATCGTCACCATCCGCGGGCTCGGCTACAAGTACGAGCGGCCCAAGCCCTGAGGCGGGCCCTGCGCCATCGTCGATCGGTGATGTCGCCTACAGCTCGAGCCGAGCGATCCACAGCCCGGGAGCGTCGAGCTCGGCGGGTGTGGGCAGCGGTGCAGGGTTGCGCAGCAACTCGCTGAGGCGTGCCTCGCCGACACGGTCGACCACGCCGCCGATGAACTCCTTGCCGCGCTGCACCTGGTCGCTCGACAGGCGCAGCCCGAGCAGTCGCTCGACGAAGAGGTCGTCGGGAGAGGTCTCGACGCGCCGTCGCCGGACCGCCTCGGCGATCCGCAGCGCATCGCCCCCGATGACGCGCACGGCAACACCGTCGACGAGGTAGTCGACGTAGCCGACGACCGCAGCGACAGCTGCGTCGAGCACGGGTGCCAGCTCGGCCTGCTCGGGCGACTGCACGGCACCGAGGAGCACTGCGGGGTCGCCGAGCAGTTGCTGCATCGCAGCCATCGGGTCACTGGGGTCGACGCCCTGTACCGAGCCGAGGTGCTCGGCCACGGCATCGGGGTCGGGGCGGAAGCCGCCGACGTGTCGGCGCACGAGCGACACCACTGCATCGCGGACGTGCGACGACGAGAACAGCGAGTGTGCAGTCAGTTCCTGGGCGATGACCCACAGCCGCATCTCGTCGAGCGGGATGTCCCACTGCGCCGCGAACGTATCGACGTTGGAGGGCACCACGAGGATGTCGGCCGACGGGCGCGGCACCGGGAGGTCGTAGCAGCCGAATGTCCGGGCGGCGAGCCGGCCCACCATCGACCCGACGGCCATGCCCATCATCGCCGGTCCCATCATCCGCGTGAGGCCGCTCATCATCAGTGCCATCGGGTCGCCGAGCGGCGCGTCCCCAGCGGGTGCACGGCCGAGCGAGGTGGCGAGGTCGGTGAACAGCGGTCGGTAGTCGTCGAGCGCGCGGAGCGCCCACGCAGTCCGCGTGACGGGCGAGATGGAGGGGAACGACAGGTCGGACGCAGTGAGGTCGGCGACGTGCAGTTCGACGATGTGCGCGAGTTCCCCGAACCGGATGCGGGCGACGGGGTCGACGTTGGGCTCGTGCTCGCCGCCGGTCGCCGACATGAGCGCGAACTGGCGGGCGACCTCCCAGTTCAGCGGGCCCTGCCCTGCCATGGCCTTCGCCATCTCGGCGAACATCGGCAGCCCGGCGAACGGATCGGGCAGGGGTTCGTCGCCATCGGGCATGTCGACAGCCTACGAGCGCGGCATCAGCGAGTGGTCGTCTAGGTTGCCCACCGTGACGACGACGTCGGTCTGGGTGAGTGATCCACGTGGCGCGCTCGGGTCGCGGGTGTGTGGCCTGCTCGAGGCGAACGGTATGTCGCGCGCAGAGGGTCCCGAGACTGCATCGACCGTCGTCTGGTTGACGGCACACGAGTCGGTCGAGCGCGGGGCGTGGCAGCGTGCCTCGGTGGGGGACGTGTCGGCAGTGCTGGCGGTCACGCCGGCGATGCACGCGGTGGTCGTGTCGTCGGCGATGGTGTACGGGGCGTGGCCGAACAATCCGGTGCCGCTCACCGAGGCATCGGTGCTGCGTCCCGATTCGGAGTACGCGCATGACCTGTTGGCGCTCGAGCAGACGGTTGACGAGTGGCGCAGGGCAGCGCCCGGCCGCAGCGCCACCGTGCTGCGCCCGACGGTGTCGATGGCCGCAGACGCAGCGAGCGGTCTGGCTGCTGCGCTGGCGGCCGGCATGGGCCAGCGCTTCGGCGAGGCCGACCCACCCGCACAGTTCCTCCATCTCGACGACCTCGCCTCAGCAGTGATCCTCGGCATCGCCGCCCGACTCGACGGCGTGCGCAACGTCGCACCGGACGGGTACGTGCCGGGCGAACGCCTGCGTGCACTCACCGGTGCGCCGCCGAGGGTGACGCTGCCGGCACGCGCGAGAGAAGTGGTCACCGGACTCCGGTGGCGGTTCGAGCGCGGCCCTATCCCGCCGGGCCTGGTTGCGTACACGCGGTGGCCATGGGTCGTCGCCAACGACCGACTCGTCGCCGACGGATGGCGCCCGACGGTGACCAACGAGCAGGCGTACGTCGAGGGCACCGAGGCGCCGTGGTGGACGATGGTCTCGCCGAAGCGTCGTCAGGAGGTCGCCCTCGGCGGAGCGGCTGTCGCCGTGTCGGCCGTGGTGGGGATCGTGGTGAAAGCGCTGCGTGCCGGTCGGGTCACAGCCGCGGCGGCGGCTCAGCAAGCTCGACGCTGATCGTCGTCGACGTGCCGTCGGCGTGCACGACGCCGAGTGCGACGACGTCACCGACGTGGTGGACTGCCAGTGCCCCGGCGAGGTCGATCGCCCGGCTGACGCCGACCGAGTCGACCGAGCTGATCAGGTCGCCCACGGCGAGACCTGCTGCTGCGGCGGGCCCCTCGGGGTCGAGCGCGCCGACGACGAGCGTGCCGTCAGCGGTCTCGTCGACCAGCACGCCCAGCCACACGGTGGGACGCAACAACGCACCGAGCGCACGGCGCAACTCGGTGATGCGGTTGGCGAGGACCACGGTGGGACCGTCGTCGCCGTGGGTGCACAGCGCCACCAGCTCGCCGCGCTGGTTGACCACGGGATCACCCTCGTCCGCTTCGTCGACCGACGAGATGAGGTCCTCGAGCACGTTGCCGACCTGCGCCTCGTCGCCGATCGACTCGCCGGGGGCGACACCGTCGGCGGCGACCACGACGGGTTCGTCGGAGTGGCCCGGCACCTCGAGCACGTCGCCCACGACGACCTCGTCCGCCACCTCGATGCCGGGGAGCTCAGAACGCCGTGACGGCAGCAGGACGGCCAGTCCGCTCGAGTCGTCGACGAACAGGACGTGCGCAACATCGACGGTGCCGGCGGCATCGAGCAGCGAGACCTCGGTGCGACCGTCGACCGCGGCGGCAGTCGTGATGATGAGCGCGCCGTCCTCGATCGCGATCGCAACCGGTGCGGCCGCGTCTGCGCCGACCGCGACCGTCTTGATCTCGGCGTCGTCGGTGCCCTGCACCTGGAAGGTCGGGAGCGGCCGGTCGTCGGTCACCACGATCGTGGCATCGGTCGTTGGCACCGGGGGGGCAACGATCACGGATGGTGCTGGCGCGACAGCGACGTCGGGACTGGTCGGCACGTCCTCGGTCGCCAGGCGGTCGGCTGTCGCGGTGGACTGTGCCACCGGGTGACCCGCGTGGGTCGGCAGCATCGTGAGCAGCAGCACGACCGACAGCGCGAGTGAGAGGGTGGCGGTCGCCGCCGCGAGGCCGCGTCCGAGCACCACGGGCGGTTCGGACAGCGCCCAGGCCTGTGCCCCGACCTCGCTCGGGTGCCGCCAGTGGCGTTCGTGCGGGGGAGCCGGCGCCTCCCGGGTGCCGTCGGCAGCGTGCGGGTCAGCCGGGTCGTCCCCGGCGTCGAACTGCATCCCATCCACGATCGGGGAAGAGTAGTGACCGCGGGCCAGCGAGTGGCGTCGGGGTCATGGGGCTAGATTCGTGACCGTGCAGGCTCCCGTCGACCGTCGTTCATGGCATGCCATGTCCGAGCAGCCACTGCCGGTCGGCGAGGTGTACGACTGGTGTGTGCAGCCCGATTGTGGCGCCGTGGTGGTGTTCAGCGGCACGGTCCGCGACCACGCGGTCGATGCCGGTGGCACGCTGCGTGACGGTGTGGCGCACCTCACCTACGAGGCGTACGAGGAACACGTGGTGCGGTCGTTCGAGTCGATCACCGACGAGCTCCGACAGCGGTGGCCCGACGTCGGCCGCGTCGCCATCCTGCACCGGCTCGGTCGGATGGGTGTCGGCGAGAGCTCGGTCGTGGTCGCGGTCGGCGCTCCGCACCGGCCCGAGGCGTTCGACGCGGCGCGGTACGCCATCGATGCCCTCAAGGCGAGCGCGCCGATCTGGAAGCACGAGGTGTGGGCGGACGGCTCTGACTGGGGCACGGGCGCCACGCTGCCGGTCGACCCTGCCTCGGTGCCGACCGCCGGCAGTGGGAACGAGCCCACGTGATCTGGCTCGTCCTGGCGGTCGTCGTGGTGGTCGCGATCGGTGTCGTCCTCGTCGGTGATCGTCGCCGCCGTCGCGAGCCCGGCATGCAGAGCTTCCGTCGCCATCTCGACGCGCTCTCGCCCGAGGCGCGCCGCGAGGTGGCCGATCGCGTTCGCAGGTCGCTCGACGACCGACCCGACGAAAGGGACCGCTGAGCCATGGCACGCGACCTCGCCATCGACCTCGGCACGGCCAACACGCTCGTGTACATGAAGGGCCGCGGCATCGTGCTCAACGAGCCGTCGGTCATCGCGCTCAACCGCCAGACCGGCGAGGTGCTCGCGACCGGCCGCGAGGCGTGGCAGATGATCGGCCGCACTCCCGGCTACATCGTTGCGGTCCGACCGCTTCGTGGTGGCGCGATCACCGACTTCGAGATCACCGAGCGAATGATCCGCCTGCTGCTGCAGCGCGTCGGTGTCAGCCGTTTCACGCGGCCCAAGGTCGTCATCTGCGTGCCCTCAGCGATCACCGAGGTCGAGCGGCGTGCGGTCACCGATGCGGCGCGCCGCGCGGGCGCCGCCGACGCCCAGCTCATCGAGCAGCCCATGGCTGCCGCGATCGGCGCCGACCTGCCGATCGAGGAGCCGGTGGGCAACATGGTCATCGACATCGGTGGCGGTACCAGCGAGACCGCGGTCATCAGCCTCGGTGGCATCGTCGCGCTCGAGGCCGTGCGTGTCGGTTCGTTCGACATCGACGCGGCGATCCAGGCCTACGTGCGGCGCGAGCACGGCATCGCAATCGGCGAGCGCACCGCCGAGGAAGTCAAGATGGCGATCGGCTCTGCCTCACCGGTCGACGAGGAGCGGCAGGCCGAGGTTCGCGGCCGCGACCTGATGACCGGCTTGCCGCGCACGGTGGTGTTGACCCCCGAGGAAGTGCGCTTCGCGATCGAGGATCCCGTCAGCAGCATCATCGCCTCGGTGGTCCGGTGCCTCGCCAAGGCGCCGCCCGAGCTGGCCCAGGACTTCCTCAGCCGGGGTATGTACCTGGTCGGCGGTGGCGGTCTGCTGCGCGGCCTCGCCGAGCGCATCGCTGCCGAGACGCGTGTGCCGGTGAAGATGTCGGAGATGCCGCTCGAGGCCGTGGTCCTCGGCGCCGGTCACTGCATCGAGCACTACGACGCGCTCAAGCGCATGTTCATGGGCGCGCGACGCTGAGCCGCAGCAGTTCGCCGTCGATCTTCAGCACGTAGACCGTCCCGTCGGGTCCGCGCCGGACCGCGCTGATGTTGCCGAGACCGGGCTCGGCGTCGTCGCCGGCGTCGAGGCGCACCGGACCGGTTCCGGCCCCGTCGAGACCGTCACCGCGGCGGATGGCCCACACCTTGCCGGTGCAGTAGTCGGAGAACACGAACCAGCCGGGTGCGGTCGCGCCCGATCGGTAGACCGCACCGCCGCTGACCGAGCAGCCGGCCTCGCCGTGCTGGTACTCGTGCACCGGCGGAGTGGCACCGTCCGGTGACTGGTCGTCGTTGAAGCGGTGCGTACCCTCCCACGCGCTCCAGCCGAAGTTGACGCCGCGACCGGTGTCGACGACGTCGACCTCCTCCCAGTCGCCCTGACCGACGTCGGCGACCCACAACTCGCCGGTGATCGGGTCGATGTCGATGCGCCACGGGTTGCGCAGGCCGACCGACCAGATCTCGGGGAGTGCCCCGTCGACGCCGACGAACGGGTTGTCGGCCGGCACTGCGTACGGCTCGTCAGTGTCGGGTCGCGGGTCGATCCGCAGGATCTTGCCGAGCATCGAGCCGACGTCGAGGGCGTGCCGGTCGGGGTCCCCTCCTGCGCCGCCGTCGCCGAGCGTGATGTACAGCATGCCGGCTGCGTCGAACGCGAGATCGCCACCGTTGTGGTTGGGGTACGGCTGCGGCACGGTCAACAGGCTGCGGCGCGAGGTTGCGTCGAGTATGGCGTGGCCGTCGACCTCGGTGACCTCGAACTCGACCACCTGCGTGTCGCCGTCGAGGTCGGTGTAGTCGGCGTACGCGAACGGCTCGGTCGGGTGGAACTCGACGGAGAGGAGTCCCTGTTCGTTGCCGGTCGATACGAGGTCGGTGATGTCGAGCACGGGTGCACCGACAACGGTCGAGCCGTCGGGCGCGAGGCCGACCGGCACGACGGTGCCGCTCTTCTGCACGACGTAGACAGTCGGGTCACCTGCCCGCCAGGCGAGGTCGACCGGTTGGTCGAAGCCGTCGGCGACGCGGTCGAACGTCACGACGTCGGGCGACAGCACGACGTCCTCGGTGATCGGTGTCGCGGTGGTGGCACTCGACGTCTCGATCCCTCCGGTGCCGGGCACCGTCGAGGTCGAGTCGGCCGTGGTGTCGAAGGTGACACCGGCCGATCTGCCGTCCCCGTCGGCGGCGCATGCAGCGAGGACGAGCGCCGCCACGCACGCGACGGGCAGGATGCCGCGGCGGCGACGCGCGTTCATGCCCGACCCTGGCGGACCAGGCCTTCTTGCACAACGCTGACCGCGAGCACACCGTCGCGCGTGTAGATGGCACCACCGGCGAGGCCGCGCGCAGCGCCGGTGCTGATGGGCTGCTGGTCGTAGAGCAGCCAGTCGTCGGCGCGGAACGGCCGGTGGAACCACATTGCGTGATCGAGGCTCGCCATCTGCAGGCCGGGCGTGTCCCACGACATGCCGAGTGGCATCACCGTGGTGTCGAGCAGCGTCATGTCGCTGGCGTACGTGACGATGCACGCGTGCAGCACGGGGTCGTCGGGCAGTGCACCGTCGGCTCGCATCCAGACCCGCTGGTGCTCGGACGGGGTGCCGCGCCGGCTGAACGGGTCGCCGTCGACGTGGCGCAGGTCGATGGGCCGCGGGCGGTCGTACCAGTCGCCGAGCTGTTCGCGGTAGGGCGCCATCCGGGTCTTGAAGTCGGGCAGCGACTCGGGGTCGGGCATGCCGGCCGGCATCGTCAGTTGGTAGTCGGGGCCGGGCTCGAGCACGTGGAAGCTGGCCTGCAGGTTGAAGATCACCTTGCCGTGCTGGATGGCGACGACGCGGCGGGTGGTGAAGCTCTTGCCGTCGCGGATTCGGTCGACCTGGTAGAGGATCGGCACCGTGGGATCACCCGGGCGGAGGAAGTATGCGTGCAGCGAGTGCACCATGCGGCTCGGGTCGACGGTGCGCGTCGCGGCGACGAGCGCCTGCCCTGCCACCTGCCCTCCGAAGACGCGCTGACGGTTCTCGTCGGGCGAGACACCGCGGAAGATGTTCACCTCGATCGCCTCGAGGTCGAGCAAGGACACGAGATCGTCGAGCGCCGTCATCGGGGCCATTCTCGCAGCAGCCCTCTGCATCTGCCACACGGTCCGGCCGACAGTAGGGTGCCCGCATGGCGACGCTTCCGCTCGGTCCCGACGAACTGCTCTCGACCACCCGGGCCGTCCGCAAGCGACTCGACTACGAGCGGCCGGTACCCGATCAGTTGGTCCGCGAGTGCATCGAACTGGCGATGCAGTCGCCGAGCGGCAGCAACAGCATGTCGATGGAGTTCGTGGTAGTGCGTGACGAGACCACGCGGCGGGCCCTGGGCGAGCTCTACCGCGAGTGCTACGGCATCTACCGCAACCTGCCGGGTGTCTACATCCGCACCATCGACAAGGGTGATGCGGACGCGAACGCGCAGCAGCAGCGCAGCGCCGACTCGGCTGACCTGTTGGGTGACCGCATGGGTGACGCGCCGGTGCTGGTGGTGGCGTGCGTGCGCGGCCGTACCGACGGCATGCCGGCGATGGTGACGGCCTCCCGCATGGGCAACGTGCTGCCGGCGATGTGGAGCTTCATGCTGGCTGCCCGCGCCCGCGGGCTCGGCACGTGCTGGACCACGGTGCACCTGTTCAAGGAGCAGGAGGCCGCAGCGTTGCTGGGCATTCCGTTCGACGAGGTCCAGCAGGTGTGCCTGTCGCCGCTCGCGTTCACGGTGGGGACCGAGTTCCGCCCGGCCGCGCGCCCGCCCGCCGACACGATCATCCACTGGGACGGCTGGTGAGCCGGGCGTGACACTCGATGCGGCGCTGCGCGCCCACGCGCTCGCAGCGAAGGGATTCATGCCGCCCGACGAGGGCGACGCGCTGTACGACGCCGCCGTTGCTGCATCGTCGGCGTTGCCCGGTCTGGCGATGCTCGAGGTCGGGTCGTACTGCGGCCGGTCGACGATCTGGCTCGGTGCCGCTGCACGACGGTGCGGCACCGTGCTGTTCGCCGTCGACCACCACCGCGGCAGCGAGGAGAACCAGGCCGGCTGGGAGCACCACGACCCCGAGGTGGTCGACCGGCGGGTCGGCCGCATGGACACGCTGCCGTTCTTCCGCTCGACGGTCCACGACGCCGGCCTCGAGGACGCCGTCATCGCCGTGGTGGGCCAGTCGTCCGTCGTGTCCCGTTGGTGGGGAACGCCGCTGTCGTTCCTCTTCATCGACGGCGGTCACGGCGACGAGCCGGCGCGGCTCGACTACGAGGGCTGGACGCCGCATGTTGCGAGTGGCGGCACGCTGGCCGTGCACGACGTGTTCCCCGACCCCGCCGACGGGGGACGTCCGCCCTACGAGCGCATCTACCTGCCGGCGCTCGAGAGCGGCCGGTTCGAACTGGTGGGCCAGACCGGCAGTCTGCGCCTCCTGCGCCGCGTGGCCTGACGGCTGCGGTGCTCAGCCGAACTGCACGCCCTGCGCGAGCGGGAGGTCGTCGGAGTAGTTGATGGTGTTGGTCGCCCGACGCATGTAGGCCTTCCACGCATCGCTGCCGCTCTCGCGGCCGCCGCCCGTGGTCTTCTCGCCGCCGAACGCGCCACCGATCTCGGCGCCGCTGGGGCCGATGTTGACGTTGGCGATGCCGCAGTCGCTGCCTGCGGCGCTGCAGAACCGCTCGGCCTCACGGAGATCGGTGGTGAAGATGCTGCTCGCCAGGCCCTGGGGCACGCCGTTCTGCAGCGCGATGGCCTCGTCGAACGTGTCGTAGCCGAGCACGTACAGCAACGGGGCGAAGGTCTCGGTGCGCACGATCTCGGTCTGGGCGGGCATGCGCACGATGGCAGGTTGCACATAGGCCGCCTCGGGTGCGAGCTCGGCGAGCACC
>JBMSSR010000069.1:0-12375 GCA_049424465.1 Ilumatobacteraceae bacterium | reverse complement strand
GTCCGAACGCCGCTGGGCGACGGGCCAAGGGTCCCGTGGCTCGGTATCCTCAATCAACACCTCGCGGGGAAGGGCAGCAGTGAGCGGCAGCAGCGAGCGCATCGTCGTCAACGAGCGCTACGAACTCCAGAAGCGCATCGGACGCGGCGGCATGGCCGACGTGTTCCTCGCGCGCGACCTGCTGCTCGACCGCCCCGTCGCCATCAAGGCGCTGTTCCCCGAGTTCGCCATCGACCCCAACTTCGTCGAGCGCTTCCGTCGCGAGGCGCAGGCTGCTGCCAACCTCAACCACCCCAACATCGTGGGTGTGTACGACTGGGGCAAGTTCGACGCCACCTACTTCATGGCGATGGAGTACGTCGAGGGCCGCACGCTCGCCGACATCCTCCGCCAGAACGTGCGCATCAACGCGCAGAAGGCTGCTGAGATCGCGAGCGAGGTGTCGGCCGCACTCGCATTCGCGCACCGCAACGGTGTGGTGCACCGCGACATCAAGCCGGCCAACATCCTCGTCGGCTCGAATGGTCAGGTGAAGGTCGCCGACTTCGGCATCGCCCGCGCCATGAACGCGCCCACCGAGAGCAACCTCACGCAGGACGGCTCGGTCATGGGTACTGCCACCTACTTCTCGCCCGAGCAGGCCCAGGGTGCGCAGCCCGACCCGCGCAGCGACCTCTACTCGCTCGGCATCGTGCTGTACGAGATGGTCGGTGGTCGTCCGCCGTTCGAGGGCGAGAACCCGGTGAGCATCGCCTACAAGCAGGTGCACGAGAACCCGACCCCGCTCAATCAGTTGGTGCCCGACGTGCCGCGAGCGTTCGAGGCCATCGTCGCCCGACTGCTCGCCAAGCGACCCGAACTGCGGTACTCGACCGCCGACGACCTGCGCGACGACCTGCGTCGCTTCCGCCAGGGCGAGCCCGTGCGGGCAATGGGTGTCGCCGCCGCTGCCGCCGCGGGCGCCGCAGCCGCTGCTGGTGGTCAGCATCCCGGGTCGACACCCACGACGGTCTCGCCCTCGTTGCCGGCAGGCCGTTCCACCGGCGTCGCTGATTCGGGCGCCTACCCACGCACCACGGTCATGCCGCAGGCCGACCCGTCGGCCGGCGGCGGAATGTCGCGCGGTGGGCGTGGACCCGCGTACGGCGACCGTCCGCCCGTCGGTATGTACGCCGTCATCGCGCTGCTCGCCATCGTTGCGCTGGCGGTCGGTGGCATCGTGCTGTTCAAGGTGCTCGCGGGCGACTCGCAGAGCGGCCCGTTCCCGATGCCGAGCGTGGTGGGCATGTCGCTCGAGGACGGCACGGTCCTGCTCGACGAGGCCGGTCTCGTGGTCAACCCGGTGCTCGAGGCCGACCCGTCGCAGCCCGCTGGGGCGATCCTGCGCACCGATCCCGAATCCGGTGTCGAGGTGCAGAAGGGGCAACTCGTCACCGTCTTCTACAACCCCGACGCAACGCCGTTCCCGCTGCCCGACGTCAGCAAGCTGACGCCCGAGGAGGCTGCGGCCGAGCTGTCGAAGGTGGGCATCACCATCGACAACACGGCGATCACCACCGAGGAGTCGGCCGACGTCGAGGAAGGTCGCATCATCCGCACCGACCCGCCGGCAGGCACCGAGGTCAACCAGGGCGACACGGTGAAGATCGTCGTGTCGGGTGGCCCCAACGACGTGTCGGTGCCGCCGGTCGCCGGCCTCGTGCAGGAAGACGCGATGTCACTGCTGACCCGCGTCGAGTACGCGTTCGACGTGCGGGTCATGGAGGAGAAGAGCGACACCATCGCTGCGGGTACGGCCATCCGCACCGATCCCGTGTCGGGCAGCATCGTGCAGAAGGGCGCGCCGGTCATCCTCTACGTGTCGAGTGGACCGGAGCAGGTGCCGATGCCGGCGCTGGTCGGCCTCACCGAGATGCAGGCACGGGCGCTGCTGATCGAGCTCGGTCTCGCCGCCGACGTGAAGTACGAGGTCGTCGCCGCCAACAGCCCGTCGATCGGCAAGGTCACCTCGCAGAACCTGCCCGAGGGGCTGAAGGTCGACCCTGGCACCGTCGTGACGATCAAGGTCGGTCAGGCACCGCCCACCACGACGACCACCTCGACCACGTCGACGACGTCGACCACCACCACGACCACGGTCGCGCCGGGTCCGCCCTGACCGGAGGCGTGCCGAGCCGGCTCGAGCGCGCGAGCGATCGGCGTCAGGTGGCGCGGCGCAGGAAGTTGCGCAGCAGGTCGTGACCGGCCGCAGTGAGAATGCTCTCGGGGTGGAACTGGACGCCCTCGACCGGCAGCGTGCGGTGCCGCACGCCCATCACGACGCCGTCGGCGCTGCGCGCGGTCACCTCGAGGCACTCGGGCATCGTCGCCGGGTCGATCACCAGGCTGTGGTAGCGGGTCGCCGTCAGCGGTGAGGGCAGTCCCTCGAAGACGCCGAGCCCGGTGTGCTCGATCGGCGATGTCTTGCCGTGCATCAACTGCGGGGCCCGCACGACCGACGCCCCGTACACGTGGCCGATCGCCTGGTGGCCGAGGCACACGCCGAACACCGGCACACCGGCGGCAGCGAACGCCGGGATCGCACGACAGATGATGCCGGCGTCCTCGGGACGGCCGGGGCCGGGTGACAGCAGCACCAGGTCGGGCCGGCGGGCGAGCGCGTCGTCGACCGTCAACTGGTCGTTGCGCACCACGTCGGGCTCGGCCCCGAGCTCGCCGAGGTACTGCACCAGGTTGTAGACGAAGCTGTCGTAACTGTCGATGACGAGAACCCGGGGCACCCCGACAGCCTGCCCGCTCGATGTGCGCCGTGTCGAACGGGTTGTGGGGCGTACACTTGCCGCCCGTGGCACCTCCGAAGCGCAGAACATCCGGTCGAGTGACGCCGAAGGGCGGCAAGCCCACTGGTGCGATGGCCAAGGAGGCCCCGCACCACGAGGCGCACGCCGATGCGTCGTCGCGGTACACCCCGCCGACGCCCCGCGAGTTCTACGAGAGCCCGAAGTGGGTGCCCATCCTGATGTTCAGCCTCATCGGGCTCGGCGTCATCAGCATCATGCTGCGCTACATCGTGCCGGCCTGGAACTACACCAACATCCCGGTGGTGGTGGGCCTGGGCTTCATGCTCGGTGGTCTGTTCACGGCCACCAAGTGGCATTGACCTCCTCGGGGCGCTGAACACGTCGGCGTTCGGCGAGCCGTTCGGCCTCGTCGCCGGTCATCGCAGCGGAGATCCGAGGCCGCCGCGGAGCGGCAGCGTGCTGTCACTCGTCGTGACGTTTGTCCACAGCCTGTGTGGAACCGAGCACGCCCTCGCCGGCGGGCCTCGACCAGCCGCGGACGGTCACTCGTAGAGGGGGGCGACGATCTCCATGTCCTCGAGGCAGTGCTTCGGGGGCGGTGGATCCTCGTCGGGGGCCAGTGTCAGCTTGATCTCGAGTCCGCAGACCGTGCAGCGGTAGCGCATGTTGACCTTGCGCATCTCGCCCGACGGCGGCGGCTCGGGTTGCGGCCGGGTCATGCTGCGCAGCATCGCGATCCCGGTTTTCCACAGGCCGATGCCGAGCAGCACCCCACCCGCGATCCAGATCAACCGCGAGAAATCAGGCATGCAGTCACCCTACCCACTGCCGAATCCTCGGCGCTGAGGTGCCGAACATCGGCGTCTCAGCGCCAACGTTCGAGGGGATGCGGGGGTTCGTGGGGGCCGTGGTCAGCCGAGGCGCTCGATGATGGTGGCGTTGGCCATGCCGCCGCCCTCGCACATCGTCTGCAGGCCGTAGCGGCCACCGGTGCGCTCGAGTTCGTTGAGCAGCGTGGTCATGAGTCGCGCACCCGAGGCACCGAGCGGGTGACCGAGGGCGATCGCGCCGCCGTTCACGTTCACCTTGTCCATGTCGGGGTGCAGTTCCTTCTCCCACGCGAGGACGACTGAAGCGAACGCCTCGTTGATCTCGACGAGGTCGATGTCGTCGATCGTGAGGCCGGCCTTGGCGAGCACCTTCTGCGTCGAGGGGATCGGCGCGGTCAGCATCATTCGCGGGTCGTCACCGGCGAGCGCGAAGTTGACGAAGCGGGCCCGCGGCCGCAGGCCGAGCTGTGCCGCCTTCTCCTCGCTCATGATCAAGATGGCTGACGCGCCGTCAGTGATCTGCGACGAGTTGCCGGCCGTGACGCGACCGCCGTCGGCTTCGTCGCGGAACGACGGCTTGAGCTTGCCGAGCGACTCGATGGTGGTGTCACGCAGTCCTTCGTCGGTGCTCATCAGCGCGCCATCGGCGCCGAGCACCGGCAGGATCTCGGCCTGGAAGCGACCCTCGGCAGTCGCCCGTGCGGCGTACTGCTGCGAGCGGGCACCGAAGGCGTCCATGTCGTCGCGGGTGAGGCCCCACTTGTCGGCGATCAGTTCGGCAGAGATGCCCTGCGGCACGAGGCCACCGGTCGGCGCGTACCGCGCCCCGACCGCGGGACCGAACGGGAACCCGTACTTGCCGTCAGCCATCGAGGCACCCATCGGCACGCGGGTCATCACCTCGACACCGGCGGCGACGACCACGTCGTACGCGCCGGCGATGACACCCTGTGCTGCGAAGTGCGCCGCCTGCTGGCTCGAGCCGCACTGGCGGTCGACCGTGGTGCCGGGCACGTGCTCGGGCCACCCGGCGGCGAGTACCGCATTGCGGGCGACGTTGACGGCCTGTTCCCCGACCTGCATGACGCAGCCCATGATGACGTCGTCGACGACGCCGGGGTCGACACCGGTGCGCTGCTGCAGTGCCTTGAGCGTCTCGGCGACGAGGTCGACCGGGTGCCAGTCCTTGAGCTTGCCGTTGCGGCGGCCGAGCGGGGTGCGGATTGCGTCGACGATGACGGCGGTGGTCATGGGAACTCCTCAGTGGTCGACCCGCAGGTCGTCGCGTGGTGTGGGGGAAGTCTGCCCCCCGTGCCCGCCGGTGCCGAAATCGGAGCGCCCCGTTTGTCGGGCTGGTCAGCGCATCGCTGGGAGGGTGGCCGGCGCCACGGACCGGTCACCAGTCGTCGGTGGCGGGCGGCGGGTCGTTGCGCTGCAACTTGGTCCACAGCCGCTGCAGCGCTGCGATGTCGGTGTCGGTGAGCGAGCTCGCGAAGTGGTGCTGGACGAGTCGTCGGTAGGTGATGTTCGCGTCGCGCCACGCGTAACGACCCTCGGTGGTCATGGCGACCTCGACGGCCCGCCGGTCGTCGGGCCGCGGCACCTTGCGGCGCTCGATCAGGTCGTCGTCCTCCATGCGGTCGAGACGCCTCGACAGGCTGCTCGGCACCTCGTCCAGCTCGCGGCACAGCTCGCGCACGCGAATGGTGCCGCCGGCGTCGCGCACCACCGTGAGCACGTCGTACCAGGCGAGCGGGACGTTGTGCAGTTCGGTGAGCTGCTGGTCGATGAGCCGCTGCACGTGTGCAGAGATCATGCAGAACCGACGCCACAGGTCGATGCGTTCAGCGTCGAGTCTGGGCACTGCGCTCCCTCGGCGGTCGGGTGGTGTCCGCCGCGCACATCGCGCGGCGTATCGGGTTGGTCAGGCAGTGGCCTTCAGCGCCGCGCCGAAGGCTGCAAGTGCGAGGTCGATCTCGCGCTCGTTGACGACGAGTGGCGGCATCCAGCGCAGGCACTTGTTGTAGGTGCCGGCGTTCATGACGATGAGCTTGCCCTCGTCGAGGCAGTGCTGCTGGACGGCGGCGACTCGTGCCGGGTCGTCGAACTCGGTGCCCACCATCAGGCCGAGGCCGCGTACCTGCGAGATGCAGCCGTGCTCGCGCTGCAGCTCGGTGAGGCCCGCCTGCAGTTGCGCGCCGCGCTCGACCACGTTGGGCAGGAACGACGGCTCCTGCATCAGCTCGATGGTGGCGAGTGCGGCGGCACACCCCATCGCGTTGCCGCCGTACGTGCCGCCGTGGCTGCCCTTGGTCCACTTGTCGTCGAGCTCGCGGCGGGTACCGAGTGCCGAGAACGGGAAACCGCTGGCGATGCCCTTGGCCATGCAGATGATGTCGGGCTCGATGCCGTAGTGCTCGACGGCGAACATCTTGCCGGTGCGACCGAAACCGCTCTGCACCTCGTCGGCGATGAAGAGGATGCCGTGCTGGCGGCAGCGCTCGACGATGCCGTGGATGAACGCCGCGGGTGCGGGCACGTAACCGCCCTCGCCGAGCACCGGCTCGAGGATGACGGCGGCGGTCTCCTCGGGCGCGGTCATCGACTTGAGCAGGTGGTCGAACCCCTTGAGCGCCTTGGCGACCTCGGCATCCTGGTCGGCGGCGAGCGGGTCCGGGTACGGCGCGACGAACACGCCCGACGGCAGCGGTGCGTGACCGGCGCGGTAGCCCGTCTTGCTCGTGGTCATGGCCATCGCCATGTGCGTGCGGCCGTGGAAGCTGCCACTGAACACCACGACATGCGGTCGCTTGGTCGCCTGCTTGGCGAGCTTGACCGAGGCCTCGGTGATCTCGGCACCCGAGTTGGCGAAGAAGAACGTGTCGATGCCACCGGGCGTCAGGTCGGTGAGCTTCGCGGCGAGCGGCTCGAGCAGGTCGTGGCGGAACACGTTGACCTGCGCGTGGATGAAGCGCTGCGCCTGCTCGGCGATCGCTGCGGCGACCCTGGGGTGCGCATGACCGGTCGAGTTGACGGCGATGCCGGCGGCGAAGTCGAGGTACTCGTCGCCACTGGTGGTGGTGACCCAGCACCCCTTGCCGTGGCTCACCTCGAGCGGGGTGACCGAGAACCAGACGTTGGACAGGTGCGAAGAGGCGCTCATACACGAAGTGTAGAACGGCTCGACCCACCCTTGGGAAGGGGCATCTGCCGGTGCCGCGCCGTCGGCGGGCGGTCGCACACCGGTTTCGGTCACGGTTGAGCACTGCCGTGGGCGCGGTCGTAGCGTTCGGCGCATGGTGGCAGGCCTTCTCGACAGCGGTTGGATCACACAGGCGGAGGGGTGGACGGCACTCGCCGCGCTCCTGCTGCTCGAGATCGTGCTCGGCGTCGACAACGTCGTCTTCATCTCGATCCTCGCCAACAAGCTGCCGGAGCACCAGCAGGCGCGGGCACGTCGAACCGGCCTGCTGCTGGCGGGCGGCATGCGGGTGCTGTTCCTGCTGGGCATCGGCGTGATCCTCGGCCTGAAGAAGACGCTGTTCGAGGTCGCTGGCGTCGAGTTCTCGGGCAAGTCATTGGTGCTACTGCTCGGCGGTCTGTTCCTCATCTTCAAGGCGGTGAAGGAGATCCACCACCGTCTCGAGGGCGTCGACCACGCGCACGCCGGCGCGGCCACGACGACGTTCCGGGCCGTCATCGTCCAGGTGCTGCTGCTCGACCTCGTGTTCTCGATCGACTCGGTCATCACTGCTGTCGGCATGACCACGTACGTCCAGGTGATGGTGATCGCCGTGTTGCTGTCGGTCGCCGTGATGCTGCTCGCCTCGAAGTACATCTACGCGTTCGTCAACCGTCACCCGACCGTGAAGATGCTGGCCCTGTCGTTCCTGCTGCTGATCGGCATGACCCTCATCGCCGAGGGGCTCGACCAGAAGATCCCGAAGGGTTACGTCTATTTCTCGATGGCGTTCGCGCTGCTCGTCGAGGTGCTCAACATCAGGTCGCGGCGTCCTGCGTCACCGGTGCAGCTGCACGAGACCGCGATCCCTGGCGAGGGCCGCCGGACAGCACACGGCTGAACCGGTCAGCACCCGCGGCCACCACAGGTCGGCCGAGCGATCGGCGTGGCGAGGTCAGTTCGACGTCCACTCCGCAGCGCGGGCCACTGCGTCGTCCAACGGGGTCTGCTCGGCGACCAGCTGCCGGAAGCGCATGACGAGCTTGGGCATGGTCAGTCCCAGCGCGCCGCGCAGCCGCCCCTGCCACCCGTACAGCGCGGTGAACGGCCCGTCACCCGGGGTACCCGCGATGACTCGGACCTCGTCACCGCCGTGAGCGCGGCCGACGAACTGCACCCGCTGGTCGTACTGGTCGCTCCAGAAGAACGGCACCGACGAGAACGGTTCTGTGGGCTCGTCGCCGGCCGCGAGCAACAGGTTTCGCGCCGCCGCGGCGCCCTGCTCGGCGGCATTCGTCCAGTGCTCGACGCGCATCACCGCATCGTCATGGCCGGCAAAGACTGCGTTGGGCCACCGCACACAGTCCCCGGCAGCGAACACGTTCGGTGGACCGGCGCACAGCGACTCGTCGCACACGATGCCGTCGGCGAGGTGCAGCCCGCTGTCCGCCAACCAGTCGGTGCTCGGTACGACACCGACACCCACCAGCACGACATCTGCAGTGAGTATCGACCCGTCGACAGGCTCGCCGGCCATGCCGTCGACGCGCACACCGGTGACACGAGTGCCGTCGTGCTCGATACCGAGCAGCCGTACACCACAGTGGACGGGGACACCGTGCGACGCGTGGAGCAGGGTGATGGCGCGTCCCATGTCGGCACCGAGGCTGCGAACGAGTGGCGCAGGAGCGCCCTCGAGCACCACGACGTCGCACCCGAGTCGGCGTGCCGTCGATGCGGCCTCGAGTCCGATGAATCCGGCGCCGACGACGACCAACCGGGTCGGTCGACCGCGATCGGCAGTGAGGAGCGAGCGGAGTTCGGTCGAGTCGCGCAGCGTGCGCAGCGACAGCACGCCCTCGACATCGGGTTGGTCGTCCAGCCGACGTGGCGTGGCACCCGTCGCGAGAACGAGGCCGTCGTAGGCCAGTGACGAGCCGTCGGCCAGGCCGAGGCTCGCCGCAGCGGTGTCGAGCGTGACCGCCCGCGCACCGAGCCGCAGGTCGAGCCGCAGCGACTCGAACACCTCGGGCTTGCGCAGCCGGATGCGCTCGGCGTCCCAGTCGCCGGCGAGGAACGCCTTGGACAGCGGCGGTCGGTCGTACGGCACCTCGGCCTCGTCACCGACCAGCGTGAGACGACCCTCGAAGCCGTGCTGCCGCAGGCCCTCGCACGCACGGAGACCGGCAAGCGACGCACCGACCACGACCACGTGCTCGAGCGATGACGACATGGTGACCTGCGGCGTCCCGTCAGCCGACGGTGCAGTCGGTGCAGTGCACGTCGTCGACCGTCTCGCCGGCCACCAGCGCGGTCACCCAGTCGACGAGCAGCACGCCGTTCACCTCGTGGGTGTAGAAGTCGGCGCGGTGCAGGATCGTGTGCTCGTCACCCGGCGAGATGAAGCTCCACAGCGCGGTTCCGTCCGCCTCGATCTCGGTCTCGTTCTGGTCGATGAGGCGCACGAGTTCGTCGGCTGGGATACCGGCGAGGCCTGCGAAGAAGACCTGCGTCTTGTCGAACGCGAAGTCGTGGCGGGCGAAGACGATGCGCGGCGCGTGTGCGGCAGCACGGACGAACAGGCCGGGCAGACTCCAGGTCTCGAGGGTGACACCGGCGTTCTCGGGCCAGTCGGGTACTGCGTCCATCGTGCCCCAATAGGTGCCGATGACGCTGTTGATCCCCGGGATGTCGGGGTACGCACCCGAGCCGTCGGCGAGCACGGTGATGCGTGCGTCGGGGTACGAGTCGGCAGCGAGACCGGCGTACAGCGGTGACGGCACCGAGCCGGCGCTCTCACCGGTGACCACCAGCTGGCTCGCGGCGGGGAAGCGCCTCGTCATCTCGGTGAGTGCCGCGTTGGCGTTGAGGTAACCCTTGTGCTGGATCACGACACCGTTGCCGTAGTCGGTGGTGGCGTTGCCGATGTGGACGTCACCCGTGCAGTACGGCACGTAGACGACACTCCACCCGCGGAACGGGTTGGCCGGGTTGGTGTCGTCCCAGATGCCGGTACCGGTGCCGGCAGCGAGCTCGTCGGGAAGCTGCGCAGTTCGCTTGAACGTGTTGCTGTCGGGTGCACACGTGTCGGCGCTGAAGCACGCACCGCCACCCTCGAGGAAGAAGACGACCTTGGTCGGGTCGGCAGGCCGGACGTAGAACCGGAACGGCTCGCCGCCGCTGCACATGCAGTTCGAGGGGGCCTCCACCTCTTCCCATGCAGCGGCTGGCGCGGCGGTGGTCTCGGGTGCGGTCGTCACCGTGTCGGGCACCGTGGTGTCGGGTGCTTCCGTGGTGACGTCGACGGTGACGTCGGTGGCGGCGGTCGTGGCACCGCCGCTGCAGGCAGCGGAGAGTCCCATCAGCGAGAGTGCGGCGAGTGCGGCGATCTTCCTCATCGTCGTGACGGTAGCGGTCGTGCCCCCGGTGGCTGCACCCGTGCGTGAGGTACCGTCTGTCCGTGCTGTGGCATGACCTGATGTCCCACCCCGACGGTGTCCAGTTGCCGTTCCACCCCGACCTGAAGGTTCCGGCCCTGACCGAGGTGCGCCTCGCGGTCCCGCAGCCCGACCCGGTCGCCGACGTGTCGTCGGCGGCGCGTGAGGCCGTCGTCCGCCGGTTCGCCGGTTCGGTCGCGAGGGGCGCGACGGTCGCCGTCGGCGCCGGCAGTCGCGGCCTCACCAACCGCGTCGAACTGCTGAGGGGGGTCATCGCTGGCCTGCGCGACCTCGGTGCCGAACCGTTCGTGGTTCCTGCGATGGGCAGCCATGGCGGTGCGACGGCCGAGGGCCAGGCGACGATGCTCGCCAGCCTCGGCATCACCGCCGAGTCGGTGGGCGCCGAGATCCGCTCGACGATGGACACCGTCGAGGTGGCGCGCACCCCTGCCGGCATGCCGCTGTACCTCGACCGCAATGCGGCCGGCGCCGACTACATCTTCCCGGTCAACCGCATCAAGCCGCACACGTGCTTCAAGGGTCCGCTCGAGAGCGGAGTCACCAAGATGGCGGTCGTGGGCTTCGGCAAGCAGCCCGGTGCCGCGCAGATCCATGCGTGCGGGCCGGTCGAGATGCGCAACCGCATCGTCGACGGCATCGCTGCGCTGAAGTCGACCGGTCGCGTGCTCGGCGGGCTCGGCTCGCTCGAGTCGGCGAGTGGCGAAGTGGTCGAGGTCTGCGCGCTGACGGCCGATGAGGTGGGGAGCGAGACCGAGCAACGGCTCACCGACCGGGCCCGCGACCTCGTGCCGCCGTTGCCGTTCCCGCAGATCGACGTCCTCATCGTCGAGCAGGGCGGCAAGGACATCAGCGGCACGACGATCGACCCCAACGTCACCGGGCGCTTCTACGTGCACGGCCTCGACGAGCCGGGCATGCCCGACGTGAGCACCATCGTCCTGCTGGGCATCACCGAGGTGTCTGGTGGCAACGTGTTGGGGATCGGGTTCGCCGACTTCGTGCCGGTGACGGTCGCCCGCCAGATCGACTGGCACAAGACGTACATCAACTGCTTCACCGCCGGTATCGCCGGTGTGCGGCGCAGTCGCATGCCGATGGTGCTGCCCACCGACGATGACTGCATCAAGGCGGCGCTCAGCATGTGCGGCCGCGCATTCGACCAGCCGAAGCGTGTCGTGCGCATCCGCAGCACGCTGCACCTCACCCGGTGCTGGGTCAGCGACCCGCTCCTCGGCGAACTGCCGCCGGGTGCCGAGATCGTGGCCTGACGCTGCATGGCGACGTGGTCGGCGACTGGCGGGACAGTTCGATGACTGCTCCCGTCGACGCAGCGCTCGTGGCGCAGTTGGCTGCGATCGTCGGCGCCGCCCACGTCCTCGTCGACGCTGACGTGCGCGCCGGCTACGAGGTCGACTGGTTGCGCCAGTGGCACGGCACCGCCGCGGCGGTGGTGCGGCCCGGTTCGGTTGACGAGGTCTCGGCGGTGGTGCGGGCGTGTGCCGCAGCCGGTGTCGCGATCGTGCCGCAGGGCGGCAACACGGGGCTGGTCGGTGGCAGCGTGCCGCGCGGCGGTGAAGTGCTGCTCAGCACACGCCGGCTCGACACGATCGGCGACGTCGACGAGCGGTCGCGGCAGGTGACGGCGGGTGCGGGCGTGACGATCGAACGGCTGCAGCAGCACGCACGTGCATCGTCACTCGACCTCGCGGTCGATTGGGGTGCCCGGGCGACCGCCACCGTGGGAGGGGCGGTCAGCACCAACGCAGGTGGGTCGCGTGTGGTGAGGTTCGGCACGTTCCGCAGCCAGGTGATGGGGTTGCAGGCGGTGTTCGCCGACGGTTCGGTGGTCGACGACCTGCACGGCCTGCCCAAGCAGACCGCTGGTCCACACCTGCCGGGGCTGCTCTGCGGCAGCGAGGGCACGCTGGCGGTCGTGACGGCGGCGCGACTGCGACTGGTGCCGTGGTACCGGCGCACGGCGGCTGCGCTCGTCCCGTGCGAGTCGCTGATGCACGCGGTGGCGCTGCTGCCTGCGCTTCGCGCACTCGAGTCACTCGATGCGGTCGAGTTGTTGCTGCCGGATGCGCTCGACATCGCGTGCCGAC
>JBMSSR010000068.1:0-12415 GCA_049424465.1 Ilumatobacteraceae bacterium | reverse complement strand
TCGCCCAGCGCACCAACTACGACCTCAACCAGCACGCGACGCACAGCGGCGAGAAGCTCGACTACTTCGACCAGGCCACCAACGAGCGCTACGTGCCGTACGTCATCGAGCCGGCGGCCGGCGTCAACCGCGCGATGGCGGCATTCCTGCTGGCGGCGTACGACGAGGACGTGGTCAACGACGAGGCGCGCACGGTGCTGCGCCTGCACCCGCGCCTCGCGCCCTACAAGGTGGCCGTGCTACCGCTCAGCAAGAAGGACACGCTCACACCGCTCGCGCACGAGATCCGCCGCACGCTCAGCGAGCGCTACATGGTCGACTACGACGAGACCCAGGCCATCGGCCGCCGGTACCGCCGTCAGGACGAGATCGGCACGCCGCTGTGCGTGACGGTCGACTTCGACTCGCTCGAGGACGGGGCGGTCACCATCCGAGACCGCGACACCACGTCGCAGGTGCGCGTGCCGATCACCGACCTGCTCGGTGAGGTCTCGTCGCGGCTCGGCTTCTGAGCCCGGCATGCGCGGCTGGTACCGTGCGCCGGTCGTCATCCGTGCCGCAGCGTGCGACCGTGACGCATCCGTCAATCGAGTGAGGAGACCACGATGAGCAGCAGCACCAAGGTGGGCGTGTGGGTGACCCTCACGCTCAAGCCCGGCACCCGTGACGAGGCAGCCGCCACGATCAACGAGGCGATCGAGGCGGCCAAGGGTGAGTCCGGCACGCTCGTGTACGTGCTCAACGCCGACGTGGCCAACCCCGACCTGCTCCACTTCTACGAGGTGTACGAGAACCAGGACGCGATGAACGCGCACATGGGCTCCGAGTGGTTCGCCGCCTTCAGCCCCAAGCTCGTGCCGTTCCTCGCGGGCGCCCCGGCGTTCCAGATGCTGGCCCCGCTGGGCGGCAAGGGCATCTGACGCCCGTCCGGCGCGAACTGCAGCGAGTGCGGTGACCGTGGCGACCTATCTCGACCGCATCCTCGACCGCCACCGCGAGGTCGCCGCATCCGACACCCGACCGCTCGACCGCATGCTCGACGACGCGCGGGAGATGCCACCGACGCGTGGATTCCGTGCCGCGCTTGCCGGCCTCGACCATCTCGCTGTCATCAGCGAGGTCAAGCGGCGGTCGCCGTCGAAGGGCGACCTGTTCGCAGGCCTCGACCCTGCGGGGCTCGCACGCGACTACGAGCGCGGTGGCGCGTCGTGCCTCAGCGTGCTGACGGACGCCGAGTTCTTCGGTGGCTCGGTGGCCGACCTGCAGGCGGCACGTGCTGCCGTGTCGCTGCCGGTGCTGCGCAAGGACTTCACGGTGTGCGAGCGCGACGTCCTCGACGCGCGGCTGATGGGTGCCGACTGCGTGCTGCTGATCGCGGCTGCGCTCGCGCCGGGCGAGCTGGTGGGGCTGCATGCGCTGGCGGTCGAGGTCGGCCTCGACGTGCTGGTCGAGATCCACGACGAGCGCGAGCTCGAGGCGGCACTGGCGGCCGACGCAACGCTGGTCGGGGTCAACCAGCGCGACCTCGTCACGTTCGCGGTCGACCACGACCGGGCACTGCGCATGGCCGGCGTGATGCCGGCCCACGTGGTGAAGGTGGCCGAGAGCGGGGTGCGCGGTGCCGACGACGCCGGTCGCCTGTACCGGGCGGGCTACCACGCCGTGCTGGTGGGCGAGACGCTGGTGACCTCTGGTGACCCGGCCGCTGCGGTCGCCGCGCTCACCCACGCCTGAGTACCACTCGGCCGGTCGGGCTGACGGGCGGTGCCGACCGGCGGACGTGCCGGTCCGTGACCGATGACGTCGTCACCCAGGTTGATTTCCCGTATTCCGTCAGGCGTCGGCGGGCGCCGTTGGGTACCGTCGGGGTCGCATGTTCGTGAAGATCTGCGGGATCACCAACGAGGACGACGCGCTGCTCGCCGTGGCGATGGGTGCGGACGCGCTCGGGTTCGTGTTCGCACCGTCGCAGCGCCAGGTCGCCCCGCAGCAGGTGTACGACATCACCCGCCGGCTGCCGCCCGAGATCCTCACCATCGGCGTGTTCCGCGACGAGCTTCCCGCCCGCGTCATCGACACGGTCAGCCGCGCCGGCCTGAAGGGTGCGCAGTTGCACGGGCACGAGACACCGTCGATGGTGGCCGAGGTGGGCGAGCAGGTGCGCTACGTCATCAAGGCCGTTGCCGCCGGGTCGGTCGACGCACGCCGAGCGGTCGACTTCAGCACCGACCTCATCCTCGTCGACGCTCCGTCCCCGGGCTCGGGGAGGGTGTTCGACTGGGGCCTCATGGGCGAAGTACCCGAGGGGCCGCGCCTCATCCTCGCCGGCGGCCTCGACCCCGACAATGTCGGCGAGGCAGTTCGCCGCGTGCGCCCGTGGGGCGTCGACGTCTCGTCGGGCGTCGAGCGCTCACCCGGCCGCAAGGACGCACTCAAGCTGAAGTACTTCGTCGAGCGCGCCCGCGCCTCGGCGCCCGAGCCCTATGTCGGCGACGACTCGATGCCGTACGACTGGGACTTCGAATAGGTCGAGCAACCGCTCTCGAACAGCCCTGTCCGTCACCCCTCACCACCCCCGCAACTGGAGCCGCAATGTCACTCATGTCAGAACCCACTGCTGCCGGCCGCTTCGGCGAGTTCGGCGGGCGGTTCGTGCCCGAGACCCTCGTGCCGGCGTGCCAGGAACTGGAGGCGGCATTCACCGAGGCGTGGGCCGATCCTGTCTTCCGTGGCGAGCTCGACCACATCCTGCGGACCTACGCCGGTCGGCCGTCGATCATCACCGAGTGTCACAACCTGTCCAGCCAGCTCGGCCTGCGGCTGATCCTCAAGCGTGAGGACCTCAACCACACCGGCTCGCACAAGATCAACAACGTGCTGGGCCAGGCGTTGCTCGCCAAGCGGATGGGCAAGAAGCGCCTCGTCGCCGAGACGGGTGCGGGCCAGCACGGCGTGGCGTCGGCCACCGCGGCGGCGCTGATGGGCATGGAGTGCAAGGTGTACATGGGGGCCGTCGACGTCGAGCGCCAGGCACTGAACGTGTTCCGCATGAAGCTGCTGGGTGCCGAGGTCGAGGCGGTGCACAGCGGGAGCCGCACGCTGAAGGACGCGGTCAACGAGGCGATGCGCGACTGGGTGGCCACGGTCGAGTCCAGCCACTACTGCCTCGGCTCGGTGATGGGCCCGCACCCGTACCCGTTCATGGTGCGCCAGTTCCACCGGGTGATGGGTGAGGAGGCGCGGGCGCAGTGCGTCGAGTTGCTCGGCGACGTGCCCGACGTGGCGGTGGCGTGTGTGGGCGGCGGGTCCAATGCGATCGGCCTGTTCAGCGGGTTCGTCGACGACCGCACGCGGCTGGTGGGCGTCGAGCCCGCCGGTGGGGCGGCCGTCAGCCGCGCGGTGCCGGGCGTCGTGCACGGCATGCGCAGCTACCTGATGCAGGACGAGTACGGCCAGGTGCAGGAGGCACACAGCATCTCGGCAGGTCTCGACTACCCGGGTGTGGGGCCCGAGCACTCGTACCTGTCGTCGATCGGCCGCGCCGAGTACCCGAACGTGACCGATGCAGAGGTCGTCGAGGCGTTCCAGCGACTGTCGCGCACCGAGGGCATCATCCCCGCCCTCGAGCCTGCGCACGCGCTGGCGTGGGTGCTGCGCGCGGCACCCGAACTGCAGGGCCAGACCGTGCTGCTCAACCTGTCGGGCCGCGGCGACAAGGACGTCGGCCAGATGATGGACCTGTTGAAGCTGTGAGCGCAGAGACACCGGGGACCCCTGAGCGTCGTGAGAGAGAGGTGACCGCCGTGACGGGACACGTGGTGGGCCGGATGGAGCGCGAGTTCCGCGACAAGCGTGCGGCCGGGCACAAGTTGCTCGTGCCGTACCTGACGGGTGGCTACCCGGGGTGGCAGGACTCGCTGCGCGCCGCCGTGGCGGCCGGTGCCGACGCCATCGAGATCGGCATCCCGTTCAGCGACCCGGTGATGGACGGCCCGGTCATCCAGCAGTCGTCGCAGGCGGCGCTCGACGCAGGCGCCACACCGGTGAGCATCCTCGACGAGGCGCGGTCGCTCGACGTCGACGTGCCGCTCGCGGTGATGACCTACTACAACACGGTCCACCACGCCGGCCACGAGCGCTTCGCCGCGCAGTTGGCGGCGGCGGGCATCGTGGCGGCGATCGTGCCCGACCTGCCGCTCGAGGAGTCGGGCCCCTGGTGTGCAGCGGCCGACGGTGCGGGTATCGAGACCGTGATGCTCGCCGCGCCCACTGCGCCCGACGACCGCCTGCCCCTGGTCGCGGCGCGGGCCCGCGGGTTCCTGTACTCGGTGGGACTGCTGGGCGTGACGGGCGAGCGGTCGCAGCTGGCCGGCACGGCGCTGTCGCTGGCCCGTCGACTGAAGGCGATCACCGACGTGCCCGTGCTGGTGGGAGTGGGTGTGTCGAATGCCCAGCAAGCACGCGAGGCCGTGACGGTGGCCGACGGTGTGGTGATGGGTGCCTCGGTGGTGCGGCGCATGCTCGACGGCGGTGCCGACGCCGTGGGCGAGTACGTCGCCGAGGTGCGCCAGGCACTCGACCAGCGATAGCCGCGTGCTGGCACCGGTCGGGTGCCACCATGGGCCCCGTGCCGGACGGGTCGGGGAGCGAGCCTGCGTGCGAGTTGTGCGTTGCCGAGCGGGTGACCGAGTGGTTCTACGAGGACGAGCAGTGCTGGATCGCCGAGTGCGAGCAGTGCTGTGTCCCGATGGCGGTCTGGAAACGACACGACCCGGACCCCTCAGCGGAGGTCCGGGTCGTACTGAAAGCCCTGCTGGGCACTGTCGTTGAGACCCACTACGGGTTCGAGTGGTGGTTCGACGAGCAGATGCGGACGATTCCGTCGCACTACCACGTCCACGCTCGACCCGTGGGTGGATTCATGGGCCACGGACTACGCCGTGGCTGACGTCACCTGACGCCGCCGATGACCTTGATCATGACCATGCCCTTTCGGTTGATCGAGTCGGCCGGGGAAACGGGATCCCGGAACGACTCGAGACTGTCAACGAGGTTCGTGTTGGCCTTGAAGAAATCAGCAAGGTTCAACAACGAGTGACACCATACCACCGGGTGTGGTGGGTCTTGCAAGGGGCTTGACGGTGTTTCTCTGTCCGCCGCAAACTGATCACTGAGAGTGGTGAAACGGGGTACTCGCGACTGGTACGGTGGGAAAATGCTCACCGCAGGGATGACCGCTCCGCCCATCGCGCTGCCCGACCAGCATGGCCAGTCGTTCGACCTGGCCTCGTTGCGTGGTCGCCGGGTGCTCGTGTTCTTCTTTCCGAAGGCCAACACGCCCGGGTGCACCCAGCAGGCGTGCGCGCTGCGTGATGTGCTGGCCGGCAGTGCCGGGAACTGGGGCGACGGGGTGCCGGCGGCGGTGCTCGGCACCACGGCGGTGGTGGGCGTGAGCCCCGACGGGCCTGCCGCGCAGGCGAAGTTCGACGCCAAGTACGGTCTGGGCTACCCGTTGCTGTGCGACATCGACCACGCGGTCGCCGAGGCGTACGGCGTGTGGAAGGAGAAGTCGTTGTACGGCAAGAAGTACATGGGCATCGAGCGGTCGGCGTTCCTGATCGGTGCAGACGGCGTGATCGAGCACGCCTGGTACACGATCAGCCCGGCCGCTACCCCGGTCAGGCTGCTGGAGGCGCTGGGGCGATGAGCGACGTCACGACCCCTGCCGCCTCTGCCGGTGGCCCGTGGCCCGAGCCCGCCGCCGTGCTGCCGCACCGGCCCCCGTTCCTGTTCGTCGACTCGATCGTCTCGCTCGAGCCCGGTGTGCGCGGCGTCGGCCGCTGGCACCTGCGAGGGGACGAGTGGTTCTTCCCCGGCCACTTCCCGGGCCGGCCCACCCTGCCGGGCGTGCTGATGTGCGAGGCGATCGCCCAGATGGGCGCCATCGCAGTGCTGACCGATGAGCGCTTCGCCGGCAAGCTGCCGCTGTTCGGCGGGCTGGACGGTGCCCGCTTCCGGCGTCAGGTGGGCCCCGGCGACACCCTCGAGCTGCACGTCGAACTGGGCCGCATGTCGGCCCGTGCGGGCAAGGGCACTGGTCGGGCGGTGTTGAACAGCGAGGTCGCCTGCGAGTGCGACCTGATGTTCGTGCTCGTCGACGCCTGACGAGCTGCGTCGTGCCGCTGCGGTGGCGTGCAGGGGCCAGCCCGTGACCGTGGCGAGTGATCCGGTCAGCGTGTCGTGCCAGCCGGTCTCGGGGAAGGTGCACGGGCGTCAGGCCGCCGCCGGGGTTCGTCGCCGTCGGCGACCGGTGTCGTCGCTCGTGCGAGCGGCGTGACCGTGCGGCGGGCATTCGATGACGGTGCCGTCGGACAGCTGCAGCCGGAGGTCGTGCGCATCGCCCAGCACGGTGACACCGGCGGCGTGCTTGCGGTGGTGATGGTGACTGCACCACAGGACGAGGTTGTCGAGGTCGGAGCGGCCACCGGCGTGCCACGGCACGAGGTGATCGACCTCGCACCACGATGCAGGTATGTGGCAACCCGGCCATCGGCAGCGGCCGTCGCGGGCGACCAGCGCCGAGTACTGGGCGCGGGTCGCGAGCCGCTGGTCGCGGCCGACGCTGACGACCGTGGGGCCGCGGTGCACGATCGTGCGCACGGTCGCGTCGTCGACGAGGTGGCGTACTGCGGCCGCAGGGACCGTGTCACCGAACTCGGTGGTGGCGGGTCGGTCGTCGCGGCCCTCGAGGCTGTCGAGGTCGATCGTGACGAGGAGGGTCGGTGCCTCACGGCCCGACAGCTCGCCACGGGTGGCTGCGCTGGCGAGTTGCACCAGGGCGTCGGCGAGTCGCTGTTCGGTGGATCGGTCGTCGGCGACCGCACTGTCGGGGAGTGGGTGCTCGTTCGCGTTGAGTCGTGCGAGTGAGCACAGTGTCGTGCGCACGGAGTTCGCGGCAAGCGTGGGCAGGACGGCCGTCATCGTGACGAGACCGTCGACCGCGGCGGAGAAGCGGACGGATCGTCGGGCGTGACGACGCGCCTCGAGTTCGTCGTCGGTGAGGGTCTGGTGCTGGGCCGTCCAGACTTCGACGGCGGCACGGGCGTCGCGCGGCCCGGTGCCCGCGCACATCGTGACGAGTGCGTCGACATCGGCCGCGGTGGCGCCTGTCGGTGGCTTCACGACTGCCTGGTGCAGCGCGATCGCGGTGGCGGTGGACACCTCACCGCGTGCCACCCGCTCGGCCAGCGCGGGGCTGCCCTCGAGCGTGTCGGCGAGCCGGATCATCTCGGTGGCGCGGCCGTACGAGCCGTTGGTGCGGTCGCTGAGCCAGCCGGCGATGTCGCGCGAGCCGGACGACTGCCACACGCCGGCGCGATCGGCCTCGGCCACCAGCAGCGCCTGGCCTGCGGTGAGCCGGTCGAGGAGGCCGGCGAGTCGCACCACGCCGTCGGCGAGCTCGATGCGGGAGAGTGACCGCAGGTCGACCGCGGCGAGCCGTTCGACGATGCCGGCGACGTCGTCGAGGACCGACGACAGTTCGGCAGCGGCCACGTTCGACATGGCGGGGACCCTACGGAAGGGGTGTGACGGGGATGCCGGCCGCCGGCTGGCGACGCGGCACAGCGGCGGGTCGACAACCACCGAGCAGTGTCATGGGTCGGTGTGATGTCGAAGGCGCTACCCCGACCACGTGCCCCGGACTGCGCCGGGCGCGAGACGCCGCCGTGCGATGGCGATGGAGCTGCGGGCAGCGTCAGGTCGCGGGGCCGAGGATGACGCTGCCGTTGTGGCCGCCGAAGCCGAGGCTGTTGCTCATCGTCGGGCCCGGTTCCCACGGGCGGGGTGCGCCCATGACCAGGTCGATGTCCATCCCGTCGTCGAGCCGTGTCGTGCCGGCAGTCGGCGGGATGAGACGGTGCTCCATCGAGAGCAGCACGGCAGCGGCCTCGAGTGCACCTGCCGCGCCGAGTGCGTGACCGGTGACGCCCTTGGTGGACGTGACGGGCACACCGCCGGCGCCGAACACCGAGGTGACCGCAGCGGCCTCGGCTGCGTCGTTGAGGGGCGTGCTGGTGCCGTGCGCGTTGATGTGGCGGATGTCGGCGGGCGACAGGCCGGCGTCGTGCAGTGCGGCGTGCATGCACTTGATGGCGCCGGTGCCGCCGGGTGCGGGCGCGGTGATGTGGTGCGCGTCGGCGTTGCTGGCCGCGCCGAGCACCTCGCCCACGATCGTCGCGCCGCGGGCGACGGCGGACTCCCACTCCTCGAGCATGAAGACCGCAGCGCCCTCGCCGAGCACGAAGCCGTCGCGCTCGGGCGAGAACGGGCGACTGGCGCCCTCGGTGCTGAGCGCAGTCATGTTGCCGAACGACGAGACACCGATGGCGCACCCGGCGCTCTCGGCGCCGCCGGTGACGCATGCGTCGACCATGCCCCAGGCGATCATCCGAGCGGCGTACCCGATGGCGTGTGTCGATGCGGCACACGCGGTGCACACCGTCTCGCACGGGCCGCGGAATCCGTAGCGCATCGAGATGGCAGCGCCCGACGCATTGGCCATCATCATCGGCACGAGGAACGGCGACACGCGACGCTCGCCCTTGTCGATGAGCACCCGGATCTGGTCCTCGATCGATCGGAGACCACCGACGCCGGTACCGAAGATGGTGCCGATGCGACTGTCGTCGCAGTCGGGCATGCCGGACTGCGCCATGCACTCCATGGCGGCGGCGAGCGCGAACTGCTCGACGCGGTCGGCGCGCCGCGCGTCCTTGGGGTTGTCGAAGTACGGGTTGGGGTCCCAGTCAGCGATCTCGACGGTGCGGCCCGACGACAGATTTGGGCCGAGGAGGCCCTGCCAGAACGCCTGCTTGCCGAGGCCGCACGGGGCCACGACGCCGTAGCCGGTGATGGCGACGCGCCGACCACGCGACGCCATCGCCGGACTCGCGGCCATCAGAGCTTGCCGACGACCAGGTCGTACGCCTGACCGACCGTCTTCACGTTCTCGAGGTCGCTCTCGGGTACCTCGATGTCGAACTCCTCCTCGAGCGCCATGACGAGCTCGACGAGGTCGAGGCTGTCGGCGTCGAGGTCGTCGCCGAACGATGCCTCGGGCACGACCTTTGCCTCATCGACCGACAGCACGTCGACGGCGCACTTCTTGAAGCGGGCGAACAGTTCCTGGTCCACGGGATTCTCCTTGGTTGTGGTCTGGTGGATGTTAGTGACCCATGCCGAGTCCGCCGTCGACCGGGATGACGGCCCCGGTGATGTAGGCGGCGTCGGCAGAGGCGAGGAAGGCAACGACACCGGCGATCTCGTCGGGGTCGGCCATGCGCGCGAGGGGCACGGCAGCGGTGAGCTCGGCGAGTCGCTGCTCGCCGAGTGCTGCGGTCATGTCGGTGGACACGGGGCCCGGCGCGACGACGTTGCAGGTGATACTGCGCGAGCCGAGCTCGCGGGCGACCGACCGGGCGAAGCCGACGAGGCCGGCCTTCGAGGCGGCGTAGTTGGCCTGGCCGGCCGAGCCGAGCAGGCCGACGACCGACGACATCAGCACGATGCGCCCCTTCTTGGCGCGCAGCATGCCCTGTGCCGCGCGCTTGGTGACGCGGTACGCGGCGGTGAGGTTGGCGTCGATGACCTTGGTGAAGTCGTCCTCGCTCATGCGCAGCAGCAGGCCGTCGTTGGTGATGCCTGCGTTCGACACGAGCACCTCGACGGGTCCGAACTGTTCCTCGACCGCCTTGAAGGCCGCATCGACCGACTCGGTGGACGTGACATCGCACTTGACGCCGAAGAACTCGTCGGGTGGCGGTGACGAGTTGTAGGTGACGGCGACCCGGTCGCCGAGTGCGGCGAAGCGCTTCGCGCAGGCGAGGCCGATGCCACGCGAGCCGCCGGTGATGAGCACGACGCGGTTCATGACGCCGCCTTTCCGCCCCATCGCAGCAGCGCGCTGGCGGCCGTCATGCCGGCACCGAAGCCGACGAGGAGCACGAAATCGCCGTCCTTGACGCGTCCGTTGTCGAGTGCGTCGGCGAGGGCGAGCGGGATGGACGCCGACGAGGTGTTGCCGGGGTGGTGCAGCACGGTGGCGGCCTTCTCGACCGGGATGCCGAGACGGTCGCACGCGGCCTGGATGATGCGGATGTTCGCCTGGTGCGGCACGACCAGCGCGATCTGGTCGGCGGTGACGCCGGCGGCGTCGAGCGACTTGGTGCCCGAGTCGACCATGATGCGCACGGCGCGCCGGAACACCTCCTTGCCCTCCATCTTGATGAAGCCACCGAGCTCGCAGTACAGGAAGTCCTCGGCCGCACCGTCGGCGTCGAGGTCCCAGCCCATCAGCTGGCCGGGGCCGTCGACAGCCTCGAGCACGACCGCACCACTGCCGTCGGCGAACAGCACGGCCGTGTTGCGGTCGTCCCAGTCGGTGATGCGCGACAGCGTGTCGGTGCCGATGACGAGGACGCGGTTGGCGCCCATGGCGATCATGCCGTGCGCCTGCACGAGCGCGTAGACGAAGCCGCTGCACGCGGCGTTGAGGTCGTACGCGCCGCACGACAGGCCGAGGCCGTGCTGCACCGCGGCGCTGGTGCCGGGCACCGCGCGGTCGGGAGTGGTGGTGGCGAGCACGAGCGCGTCGATCTGTGACGGCTCGAGGCCCGCCATCTGCATCGCCCTGCGGCCGCTCTCGATGGAGAGGCCAGCAGTGGTGCCGCCGATGTTGCGCGAATGGATGCCGCTGCGCTCGACGATCCAGTCGTGCGACGTGTCGAGGGTCTTCTCGAGGTCGTGGTTGGTGACGACCTTGTCGGGGACGGCAGTACCCCAGCCGGTGATCACGGCGCCACGGACGCCCTTCGGGATGGTCGGCACGGTTCCCCCTCGGTAGTGGTGCGGGTCAGACGGTGCGCAGCCAGGCAATCGGCTGGCGCAGCGTGACTCGCTCGCCGTCGACGGCGATGTAGCTCTGGACGATGCCCTCGAACGGTGAGCGCACCTCGGCGTCGCCGACGTGTCCCAGCACGGCACCGACATGGATGTGCGTGCCGTCGGTGATGTCGGCCACGGGCGTGAAGAGGCCGGCGGCAGGACTGACGACGAGGCGCTCGACGGCGAAGAGGTGTTCGCCCTCGTGCTGCGGGGCGGCGACGCCACCGGCGTTGACCCACTCGAGCAGCTTGTCGAGCTCGTCGGGGGTGCTGACCGAGATGGTGCGGGCGTCGTCGACCGTGCGCTTGGCCATGCCGGTGAGCACGCCACCGGGGCCGAGCTCGGCGAAGCCCGTGACCCCGAGTTCGGCGAGCGTGAGCAGGCAGTGCTTCCAGCGCACCGGGCTGACGAGCTGGGCCGACAGCAGGGTGGCCCACTCGTCGCCACTTGCGTGGGCGAGTGCGTCGACGTTGGAGACGATGGGTACCTCGGTGTCGCGCGGGTTGGCGGTGGCGATGGCCGAACGAAGGCGGTCGCGGGCCGCGGACATGAACTGGGTATGGAACGCACCCGACACCGGCAGTGGCATGACCTTCTTGCCGCCGAGTTCCTTGGCGATGGCGCCGGCGGCCTCGACACCGGCCGGTGAGCCGGCGATGACCACCTGACCGGGGGCGTTGAAGTTGGCGACCCAGACGTCGCTGTCGGCACGGCGGCACGCCACCTCGACCTGGTCGTCGTCGAGGCCGAGCACGGCAGCCATGGTGCCGGGGCTGGCGAGGCCGGCCTCGTGCATGGCGTCGGCCCGCTCGCACACCAGGCGGACGCCCTCGTCGAAGCTGAGCGCGCCGCTGGCGGTGAGGGCCGTGTACTCGCCGAGGCTGTGGCCGGCGCAGTAACTGGGCTCGATGCCCAGGCGCTCGACGGCGTCGAGGACCATCAGGCTGGAGACGAAGGTCGTCAGCTGGGCGTTGCGGGTGTCCTTCAGCTCGTCGGCGTCGGCGTCGAGCAGCAGGCGGGCCACGTCGCGGCTGGCGACCTCGGAGGCCTCCTCGACGAGCTCCCAGCTCTCGTGGTCGACCCACGGCCGGCCCATGCCGGGCCGCTGCGAGCCCTGACCGGGGAAGGTGAACGCAAGCATGACGGTCGAAGGGTAGTCGGTTACCCGCCGGTACTTTCGTTTCCCACGGGTAACCTCGGGCGGACCACGAGCGGGGTTGCCGGCCGTGGTCGAGTCACTCGCCCGAGTGGCGGAATGGCAGACGCGGGGGACTCAAAATCCCTTGTTCGCAAGGACGTGTGGGTTCGAGTCCCACCTCGGGCACAGTTCTCCGGGCCACAGCCCGAAAGACGAGCCGTCGGGCGTCGAGTTGGTGGGGAGCCCTGCACCGCCCAGAACCTCTATAGACATCTTGTGGGCCGAGTGCAGGACGTGCGAGGGCCGAAGTGTTGGCCCGATTGTTCCGCGGTG
>JBMSSR010000067.1:0-12532 GCA_049424465.1 Ilumatobacteraceae bacterium | reverse complement strand
GTGTCAGCCGGTGACCTCGTGGGCGGCGAGCGCCTCGTAGGCGGCGATGCGCGACCGCACCACGTCGAGGCTCGCTGTCCAGAACGCCCCGTCAGTCACGTCGAAGCCGAACATCGCACCGAGCTCCTCGGCAGTGTCGATGCCGGCACGCGAGAGGGCGTTGTCGTAATTGGCGGCGAACCGCTCGGGATCGAGCCGGTACTGCGCGTAGAGCCCGAGTCCGAACAGCAGACCGTACGTATACGGCCAGTTGTAGAAGTGCGAGCCGTAGTAGTGCGGCTTGACCGCCCACATGTACGGGTGGGCGCTCGACTGGTCGAGCCCGTCGCCGTAGGCGTCCCGTTGGGCCTGCAGCATGAGTTCGTTGAGCTCGGACGCACCGAGGGTGCGACGCTGGCGCCGGGCGAACACCTCGGTCTCGAACAGGAACCGACTGCGGATGTCGACCGCCACCTGGTTGGTGCCCTGCAGGTCGACGTCGAGCAGCACGAGTCGTTCGCGGCCCTGCAGCCTCGAGAGTCCCTCCTCGACCACGAGTGTCTCGCAGAAGATGCTCGCCGTCTCGGCGAGTGCCATCGGCAGACGCTTCTGCAGCGACGTCCGATGAGCGAGTTGGATGTTGTGGTAGGCGTGGCCGAGCTCGTGTGCCGTGGTCTGTGCCGACTCGACGCTGCCGCTCCAGTTCAGGAACACCAGCGATCGGTCGTCGATGAACGGCATGCAGTACGCGCCGCCCATCTTTCCCTCGCGCGGTGCTGCATCGATCCATCGCTCGGTCAGCGCGCGGTCGACGATGCCGGCGAGCTGACCGCCGTAGGCGCCGAACGCGGAGCGGACGATCTGCACGCCCTGGTCCCACGTGACGGAGGCGGGCGCGAAGGGCAATGGCGCGAACATGTCCCACCACGGCAGCGGGCCGTCGTGGCCGTGCAGTCGGGACTTGGTCCGCATCCAGCGCCGGAAGTCGGGCAGCGAGGCAGTGACCGCATCGTGCATCGCCTCGAAGGTGGCCCGGCTGACGCTGTTCGAGTAGAGCGAGGCATCGAGCGGTGCCGCCCAGCCACGCCGTCGGTTCACGACGTTCGCCTCACCCTTCACGCCGTTCATCGCGGCAGCGCACACCGGCGCGACCGTGGGCCAGGCGGCCATCTCGGCGTCGTAGGCAGCGCGTCGAACCGCCGGATCGGCGTGGGAGGCGAGGCCGCGCACTGCCGCCATCGGCAGCGACTGCGTCGTGCCGTCAGGCATGGCGACCGAGCCGAGCAACTGCGAGGTGACGACGCCGTGCAACGTGTCCCACGCCGCCGAGCCGGTCTGCATCAACTCGCTGTACAGGCTCTCCTCGACCTCGGACATCTGGTGGGAGGCGCGAGCAGCGAGCCGCTCGAGGGGGCCGCGGTGCTCGTCGACCTCGGTGCTGACCTGCGCGAGTGCGTCGACGCCGAGTGAATCGAGCCAGGCCGCGAAGCGGGCGAGCAGCGGGCGCTGGCGTGCGTCGGACATCGAGAACTCGGCGAGGAGACCCTCGGCGCGTTCGTCGAAACTGTTGGTGGTGGTCGTCGAGTAGATGTACGCGCCGGTGACCTCCGAGTGGGCGCCGAACGCATTCAGCGCCCGCACGATGGTGTCGGCGGCGGTGCCATCGTCCGCAGTGACTGCGCGCGGCGACGTGGCGCGGATCTGCAGTTCGTCGAACAGCACCTCGAGCCGAGCGACCTCTGCGCCCATTCGTTCCATCGCGTCGGAGAACGACCGCGAGTCGAACGACTCGTGGAGATCGCTGACGCTCCAGCGGGGAAGTTCTTCGGTGGTCATCGGTGCTCCTGGGTCATCGTGGTCGAGAGGCGGAGTCGTGGGTGCCGTCGCGGACGAATGCTTGCTCGGCGTGCACGGCGTGGAACCCGAGCGCCGCGTACACCCCGACCGCCGGGGCGTTGTCGGCGTCGACATACAGCATGCATGCTCGTGCACCGACACGCTCGAGATGGTCGATGCCGGCCAGCGTGAGCGCGCGTCCGAGCCCGGTGCCCCGGTGCGTCGGGTGCACCGCAACCACGTAGATCTCGCCGACAGGGCCACGCGACTGCGGCTCGGCGGCAGCATGCACCTTGGTCCAGCAGAAGCCGGCGATGCGGCCGTCCATCTCGAGAACTCGGAACCCCTGCGGGTCGAACCACGGCTCGAGTTCTCGCTGCTGGATGGTGTCGAGGTCCCATGCGCCCTGCTCGTGGTGCCATGCAAAGGCCGCGTTGTTGACCTCGAGCCACTCGGCCTCGTCCTCGCCGACGACGAACGAGCGTGTCGCGAGTTGCTCGTGGGGCACGTCGAGGGGGAGGTCGACCCGCATCTGGAGAAGCCGGCGGCCGCTGGAGAGGCCGAGCGACTCGGCGAGGCGGCGGTCGTCGTCGTGCGCCCACCACGTGACGTGCGAGTCCGCAGGGAGCGCATCGAGCAGTGGACGCAGGAGGTCGGCCCGGAGGTGCTCGCCGGCGTCGGGGGCGACCACGCTGTCGACGACGTGCCCGCGGGCGCTGGTGGAGGCCTGGGCGTACCCAACGAGTCGTTCACCGTCGTGGGCCAGAGCGGCGACGAACCCGGGGCGCGGGCCGTGCCGCAGGTCGAGCAACAGGTGGTCATCGAGGCGCTCGCACTCGTGTCCCGGTCGGCCGTCGCCGCGGACGCTGCGCGACAGCGTGGTGAGGAACTCGTCGATGCCGGAGCGGCGGGCAGGCGACAGTTCGTTCACGACGTCGACCTCTGCCACCGCGTGGAGGCTAACCGGCAGCGTCGATCTAGCCTCTCACCGTGGCCGCAGCAGGGGGGAGCGCATCGCCAGTACCGCGCCGACCGCGTTCGCCACGCGGTCGAACCCGTGCCGTTGCGGCGGCACTCGCCGACGAGTACCCGGTCGCGGTGTGCGAGCTCGACCACCAGACTCCGTTCCAACTGCTGGCCGCCACGATCCTCTCGGCGCAGTGCACCGACGTGAGGGTGAACATGGTGACGCCGGCGCTGTTCGCACGCTTCCCCGATGCGGCGGCGCTCGCCGGCGCTGACGTGGGTGAGGTCGAGGAACTGGTCCGGTCGACGGGGTTCTTCCAGACCAAGGCGCGCAACCTCGTCGCCATGGCCACGGCGGTCGTCGAGCGTTTCGATGGCGAGGTACCGACCGCGCTGGAGGACCTCGTGACACTCGCCGGCGTGGGGCGCAAGACCGCCAACGTGGTTCGCAGCGTTGCCTTCGACCTGCCGGGGCTCCCGGTCGACACCCATGTGGGTCGGCTGAGCCGACGCCTCGGGCTCACCGAGTTCGACGACCCGGTGAAGGTCGAGGCCGACCTGTGCGGGATGCTGCCGCCGACCGACTGGGGCACGTTCAGCCTGCGATTGATCCTGCACGGGCGGCGGGTGTGTGAGGCACGTTCGCCGCGGTGCGGCGACTGTCTGCTGGCGCCCATCTGCCCGTCCCGGTCGGATGCCCGGCCCCCGCGTCGCAGGCCGTCGGGTGGTTGAGCCGCGAGGTGTTCCGGTGTAAGGTCGCACCTTGTAGATCAGGTACCCGCCACCTGGTCTCCTGCGTCGCTGGGATCCGCCGCCCGGTGATGCCGGACTGACGGCCCCGCAAGGGGCCGTCGTCCAGTTTTCGGCCCAGTGACACACCGCTGTTGCATGCGCGACACCCGTGTGCCGTTCCGCTGTGCCTCAGCGTTGGCCGGCCGCCAGCTTGGACGCCCTGCGCAGCAGACGTGCAGCCGTGCGGAGCGCACGTTCGGCCTCGACGAGGGCGCTGGCCACGTCGCCGTGCTCATCGGTCGAGAAGTCGGGCAAGAGGTCGCCGACCTGGTCGTGATAGCGGTCGACGTGGTCGGCCATGACCTGGAGCGACACTGCGGCACCGCCGCGCGGCGATGCTGCTGGTGAACCGGAGGACGGGACGGCCATGTCGACAGTCTCGCCGCTCGGCGTCCGTTCGCGGCGGAGCACCCACCGGGGACGGCTCGCTAGCGTGCGCGACGTGTGCAGCTCGACCGAGATCCGATGACGGGCGACTCGCGGCCCGTCCCAGCGTCCTCGCGTCGGGCACCGCTCGTCGCCGCGCTGACGCGTGACGGTGCGCTGCCGTTCGCGGTGCTCGACGGTGGGCTGTCGACCTCGCTCGAGTCGCTCGGTGAACGACCGGCCGGAGCCCTGTGGACCGCGCAGACGTTGCTCGAGCGACCGCACGTCGTCACGGCAGCGCACCGCCTCGCGGTCGAGGCCGGTGCCGATGTGGTGATCTCGGCGAGCTATCAGGCGAGCGAGGACGGCTTCGTCGCTGCAGGTCTCGAACGTGCCCGTGCGCGCACGCTGCTGCACGGCACCACGGCGATTGCGCGTGCATCGGGAGCGCGGCTCGTGGCCGCGTCGGTGGGTCCGTACGGTGCGTGCCGGGCGGACGGCAGCGAGTACCACGGCCGCTACGACGTGTCGTGGGACGACGTCCGGTCATTCCACCGGCGGCGCCTCGAGGTACTGGTCGACAGTGGGCCCGACCTCGTCGCGATCGAGACGGTCCCGACTGCTGCAGAGGCCTCGATCGTGGTCGAGGAACTCCGTCGTCTCTCGCCCGTGCCGGCGTGGGTGTCGTTCTCGTGCCGCGACGGATGGACCACGTGCGGCGGCGACTCGATGGGGGCCGCCCTGCGAGCCGTCGACGACGGTGTCGAGCTCGTCGGCGTGAACTGCACGGCGCCGGCCCATGTGGCGTCACTGCTCGAGGCGCTGACCGCTGCCCGTACGTCAGGAGGCACCGGCAACCCGGGCCCGTGGGTGGTCTACCCCAACCATGGCGCGGCGTGGGATGCCGAGGGGAAGTGCTGGGTGGGTGCGGACGGGGGCCGCGAGCCCGCTGCCTCCGCGTCGAGCTGGTGGGACCGCGGTGCTCTGCTGATCGGTGGGTGCTGCGGAGTCGGACCGTCAGCGATCGCCGACCTCGCACGGTGTCGCGACGCGATCGCCGCATCGCGCTCGACCGATGCCTGAGCGGGCGGTACGGGTCGCACCGCACGGTCGTGACCGCGACGCGTCGCATCGGTAGCGTGCCGGTCATGACGAGTGCAGCCCCCATGGAGTACCGCCGGCTCGGCCGGAGCGGCCTGAAGGTGTCGGTCCTGTCGTACGGCAGCTGGGTGTCGTTCGACAACCAGCTGCGCGACGACGCAGCGCTCGAGTGCATGCAGGCTGCGCGTGATGCCGGCTGCAACTTCTTCGACAATGCCGAGTCGTACGCGGGTGGCAAGAGCGAGGAGATCATGGGCCGCGTGATCCGCGATCTCGCGTGGCCGCGCTGGTCGTACGTCATCAGCACCAAGTTGTTCTGGGGTATTCGCGACGCCCCCAACATGCGCAACACGCTCAATCGCAAGTATCTCCTCCAGGCGATCGACGGCAGCCTCGAACGGCTCCAGCTCGACCATGTCGACCTGTTGTTCTGCCATCGCGCAGACCCGGACACCCCCATCGAGGAGACGGTGTGGGCGATGAGCGACATCGTCTCGTCGGGCAAGGCGACCTACTGGGGGACGAGCGAGTGGTCTGCGGCAGAGATCCGCGCCGCCTGGGAGATCGCGGAGCGCCATCACCTGCACAAGCCGGTGATGGAGCAGCCGCAGTACAACCTGCTCTCGCGCGCTCGCGTCGAGAAGGAGTACGCACGCCTGTACACCGACATCGGGCTCGGCACCACCATCTGGAGCCCGCTCGCGAGCGGGTTGCTGACCGGGAAGTACCGCGACGGCATCCCCGGCGACAGCCGCGGCGCGCTGGCCGGCTACGAGTTCCTCGGTGAACAGCTCACCAATGCTGAACGGCTCGCCAAGGTCGAGCGGCTCCGGCCGATCGCGGACGACCTCGGCTGCTCGCTCGCCCGTCTCGCATTGGCCTGGTGCCTGAAGAATCCGAACGTCAGCACGGTGATCACCGGTGCGAGCCGCGTCTCGCAGGTCGTCGACAACTTCGAGTCCCTCGCCGTCGTGCCACTGCTCACGGACGACGTGATGGCACGCATCGAGGACGCAGTCGCCTGATCGGCGCCGCCCGGCGTGACGAGAGCGGCGTCGTGCTGCTGCAATTCGGCCGCGCGCCGACAGGGGCGACCACTAGCCTCGGCGGCGTGCGGACCTCCCTCGCCGAACTCCTCGACACGCGTCGGGTGCTGCTCGCAGACGGTGCGACGGGGACCAACTACTTCGCCGCGGGCCTGACGGCAGGCGAGCCTCCCGAGTTCTGGAACGTCGACCAGCCGGAGCGGGTGCTCGAGTTGCACCGGGCGTTCGTCGACGCGGGCGCTGACATCATCCTCACGAACACCTTCGGCTGCAACGCCCACCGCTTGCGTCTCCATCGTGCCGAGCACCGCGTGCACGAGTTGGCATCGACGGCGGCGCGACTCGCTCGCTCGGTGGCGGATGCGGCACGCCGGCCCGTGGTCGTGGCTGGGTCGGTCGGCCCGACGGGTGAACTGTTCGAGCCGCTCGGCGCGCTGACGCACGACGTGGCGGTCGCGTCATTCCGCGAGCAGATCCGAGGCCTACGCGACGGCGGCGCCGACGTGGCGTGGATCGAGACGATGTCGTCGCCCGACGAGGTGCGTGCGGCGGCAGACGCAGCCATCGCCGAAGGAATGCCGTACACGGTGACCTGCTCGTTCGACACCGCGGGCCGCACGATGATGGGCGTACTGCCCTCGGCGTTGCCGGGCATCGCCGCCGATCTCGCCCAGCCTCCGGTGGCGTTCGGTGCCAACTGTGGCGTCGGCGCCAGTGACACGCTGGTGTCGGTGCTCGCCATGGTGCCGAGTGGCGGTGCGATCATCTCGAAGGCGAACTGTGGTGTTCCACACTTCGTCGGTACCGAGATCGTCTACTCGGGTACACCGGAGTTGATGGCCGACTACGCACGCCTGGCCATCGACGCCGGTGTCCGCATCATCGGCGGGTGTTGCGGCACCACCCCGGAGCACCTCGCGGCGATGCGCCGCGCGATCGACACGCACGTGCGCGGCGACCAACCCGACCTCGACACGATCGTGTCGGCGATCGGACCACTCACCAACGCGGCACCCAGCGACCAGCAGTCCGAGCGGCGCGGGCGCCGGACGCGATCCTGAACGGCGCGTTCACCGTGCGGCAAGCCACCGGGTGGACGCGGGCGGTACCCTGCCCAGCGTGTCCGACGAGAAGCTCCCGATCAAGATGCTCAACGACCGTCTGCTCGTGCGCATCCCCGACAAGGACGGTGAGCGCCGGACCACGGGCGGCATTCTCATCCCTGCCACCGCGCAGCTCTCGAAGAAGCTCGTCTGGGCCGAAGTGGTGGCGCTCGGCCAGAACGTGCGCAGCGCCGAGGTCGGGGACCGGGTGTTGTTCAGCCCCGAGGACCGCTACGAGGTCGAGGTGGGCGGTACCGACTACATCATGCTGCGCGAGCGCGACATCCACGCCGTCGCCGCGACTCGGATCGAGTCGCAGACCGGCCTGTACCTCTGACGCCCGGCGGGTCTCGCGGTGACCGCTGAACGGCCCATGACGATGCGGCCGACGTTCGACGAGTTCGTGTCGCTCGCCGCCGACCACACAGTGGTGCCCGTGTGGACCGAGGTGCTCGGCGATCTCGAGACGCCGGTCTCGGCGTTCCTGAAGCTGGTCGGTGACGGACCGGGGTTCCTGCTCGAGTCCGTCGAGCACGGCGAGCGCTGGAGCCGGTACAGCTTCGTGGGCTACGACCCGGTGGCGACGCTCGAACTGCGTGATGGCCGTCTCACCCAGACCGGTCAATACCTGAGCGCGGAGCCGCCGCTCGACCGTGGGATGCTCGCCGCGCTCGATGCACTGGTGGCGGCGTATCGCGCGCCGGTGATGCCGGACCTTCCTCCGCTGCAGGGCGGCATCGTCGGCTTCCTGGGCTACGACGTGGTGCGCGAGGTCGAACACCTGCCCGACACCCCGCACGACGACCGCGGCCTGCCCGACGCCACGATGAGCGTCATCGGGTCGCTGGCGGCGTTCGACCACTGGCGCCAGCGGGTGTCGCTCATCGAGAGCGTGCCGGTGCTGGGGCTCGACGCAGAGGGCCTCGAGCGCGAATACCTCGCGGCATGCGAGCGTGTCGGCCGCTCGGTCGAGGCGCTCTCGCGGCTGGTCGCGATGCCGGTCGTCGAGCCCCCACGCCGCGACGAGACGGCACCGACGGTGCGCAGCTCGATGCCGGACGGCGCCTATCAGCGCGCGGTCGAGGCTGCCAAGGAGTACATCCTCGCCGGGGACATCTTCCAGGTGGTGCTGTCGCAGCGCTACGACATCGACCTCGACGCCGACCCGTTCGACATGTATCGCGTCCTGCGCCAGGTCAACCCGAGTCCGTACATGTACTTCGTCCGCCAGCCCGACCTGACGATCGTCGGCTCGTCGCCCGAGCCGCTGGTGAAGGTGCTCGGGCGCACCGTCGTGAGCCGCCCGATCGCCGGAACCCGTCGGCGGGGTCACACCGATGACGACGACCGACGCCTCGCTGCCGAGCTGCAGGAGCACCCCAAGGAGGTCGCCGAGCACGTGATGCTCGTCGACCTCGCGCGCAACGACGTCGGCCGTGTCGCCGAGTACGGCAGCGTGCACGTCGACCAACTGATGACGCTCGAGCGGTACAGCCACGTGATGCACCTCACCAGCCAGGTGAGCGGACATCTCGTCGACGGACTCACGCCGATCGACGTGCTCCGCGCCACGCTGCCTGCCGGCACCGTCAGCGGTGCACCAAAGGTGCGCGCGATGGAGATCATCGACGAGCTCGAGCCGGTCAAGCGCGGCCCATATGCCGGCGTGGTGGGCTACGTCGACTTCAGCGGGAACCTCGATACCGCAATCGCGATCCGGACGATGTTCGTCGGCTCGCACGGCGCCAGTTTCCAGGCCGGGGCCGGCATCGTCGCCGACTCGGTGCCCGACGACGAAGACCTCGAGTGCCGCAACAAGGCGGCAGCACTGCTCGCCGCGGTGCCCGCGGCGCGTCGGATGACCGAACAGCATCGATCGGCCTGATCGCGGTCTCGCGGCACAGGTGGCGGCCCGCACCTGCCGGTGCGACACTGCAGTGATGTTCTGGTGCCGTACCTCTCGGGATGCCCTGTCGGCGTCGGGTCGGGACGCCGCGTCGTACCTGCAGTCGCAACTCTCGCAGGACCTGCGTCCGATGGCGGTCGGCGCGTCCGCGTGGTCGTTCGTGCTCACCCCGACCGGCAAGGTCGAGGCGCTCGTGCGGGTACGCCGCGTCGGTGACGACGAGTACCTGCTCGACACGGACGAGGGTCGCGGGGCGCACCTGCTCGCCCGCCTGCTGAGGTTCCGTATCCGGGTGGACGTCGACGTCGTCGCCACCACGCTCGACGTCGTGGCGGTTCGCGGCGAAGGCATGCCACCGACCCCCGCCGATGCACTGGTGGCGTGGGGGAGCGGCTTCGACCTCGTGGCCGGCACGGCGAGCGCCGCGGAGATCTGCGCTGTGGTGCCGCAGGGGGACGCCGACGACCTGCTCGCGGCCCGCATCGAGTCGTGCTGGCCCGCGGCGGCTGAACTCGTCCCCGGCGAGACCGTGCCTGCCGAGACCGGAGTCGTGGACGTCGCCGTGAGCTTCACCAAGGGCTGCTACCCGGGACAGGAACTCGTCGAGCGAATGGACAGCCGGGGGAGCAGCGCCCCGTGGCGCCTGGCGACGATCGACGTCGCGCCGGGAACGCTGGTCGGCGACCCGGTGGTGCGCGACGGCGTCGACGTGGGCGTGGTGACGTCTGCGCTCGGAACGCGCGCCATCGCCCGGCTGCGCCGTTCAGCCGGCTGACGGCGGGTCGGTGGCGGCACCGGCTCGTGCGACCGGCACGGCGTCAGTCGAGGATCCGCGCCAGTTCGGGGTCGCCGCGCAGCACGGCGAGTTCCGGTGAGGCGTCGACCGAGGCGCGCAGCGTGAAGGGCTCGGTGCCCTCTGCCGCAGTGGCGAGCCACTGCAGTGCTGCGGTTCGGTCGCCGAGCGACGCGGCGGCCCGGGCGACGACGAGCGCCATCAATGGTGCGCGGTGCAGCCGGAACGACTCGGCCGCAGCGAGGCCGGCGTCCCTGGCCGACCCGGTGCGCAGCAGGATCTCGCACAACACGTACATGCTGAACGTGCGACCCTGCGGTACCGGTCGCGGCACGAGCCCGGCCAGCCGTGACAGCGTGTCGACCGGCGCGGTGTCGGGTGCCGACCAGTCGACGTCACGGGTCTCGGCGAGATCGGCGACGAGGATGTCGCGGGCGACGTGGGCATGGCCGGCGCGCAGTTGCTGCCAGGCGCGGTACCACGGCGACGGCACCCGGTCGGTGCCGGCGAATGCCGAGAGGTCGTCGGTGGCCCACGCTGCAGCCTCTGCTGCTGCGTGCGAGGCCCGGCGTGAGACCGAGCGGCCGATCTCCTTGTCGGTGGTGCGCATCTGCAGCACCGACATGAGCGGGATCACGGCGAAGATCGCGAACGACCGCCACTCGGGCCGAGCGACCATGAACAGAATGGTGAGCGCCGAGACCCCGATCGTGAACGCGTACATGATCGAGCGGGCACGTGCCGGGGCGAACCGTTCGACGACCACCTGCAGCACATGGCCGCCGTCGAACGGCAGGATGGGTGCGAGGTTGAACACGCCGATCACGGGCCCGGCCCAGACAGCGGCGTACTGGGCAGCGGTGTCGCTGCGCAGCGGCCAGCCGAGGTCGCCGCCGACCGCGACGAAGACGACGAGTCCTGCGACGATCTGCACGGCGGGACCGGCGAGCGAGATGGCGGCGCGCTCCCACGGTCGCAGTGGGCGTGACGGCACGAATGCGGCGTAGCCGGCGAGGAAGTCGAGCGAGATCTCGGCGCGACAGTCGGCGGCGCGGGCGGCGAGGGCATGACCCAGCTCGTGCAGCAGGGTGAACGCCGCCATCAGTCCGGCGAGCCACAGCCCGAAGGAGGGACTGTCGCCGTTGAGCAGCACGACGAGCGCCATGAAGACGAGGAACCCCGGCCTCACGTGCACCGGGAAACCGGCGATGTGGAACGCAGGCCGGCGCCTGCGCCGGGTCGCGGTGGACGGGGTCGGCATCGTCAGCAGGCTAGGTCTGAATCCGGCGCAAACGCTGGGGACCGAACGCCCGTGCCGCCTAGACTCGACCGCCGTGTCATACGTCTACGCCTTCGACCACAAGCACCGCCGTCCCCCGATGGAGATGAAGGACCTCCTCGGCGGCAAGGGCGCGAACCTCGCCGAGATGACGAGTGTGCTCAAGCTGCCCGTCCCGCCCGGCTTCACCATCTCGACCGATGCGTGCCGTGCGTACATGAAGGGCGGCTGGCCGACGGGCCTGGACGAGGAGATCGCCGCTCAGGTGTTCAAGCTCGAGAAGGCAATGGGCCGCAAGCTCGGCGACCCGTTCGACCCGCTGCTCGTCAGCGTGCGCTCGGGCGCCAAGTTCTCGATGCCCGGCATGATGGACACCGTCCTCAACCTCGGCCTCAACGACGAGAGCGTCAAGGGTCTCGCCCAGGTCACCGGTGACGAGCGATTCGCGTACGACAGCTACCGCCGCTTCATCAGCATGTACGGCCGCATCGTGCTCGGAGTCGACGGAGCGCTGTTCGAGCACCCGCTCGAGGAGGCCAAGCACAAGGCCGGTGTGCGCACCGACGCCGAACTCAACGCGGCGGCGCTGAAGAAGCTCTGCGCGCAGTACCAGGCCGTGGTGAAGAAGGCCACCAAGAAGCCGTTCCCCCAGAAGCCGCGCGAGCAGCTCCGCGGTGCGATCGAGGCCGTCTTCAAGAGCTGGAACGGCGCCCGCGCGGTGGCGTACCGCGTGCGCGAGAAGATCAGCCACGACCTCGGCACGGCGGTCAACGTGCAGACGATGGTCTTCGGCAACCGTGACGACAACTCGGGCACCGGCGTGGGCTTCACGCGCGACGCCGCCACCGGCGAGAACAAGCCGTACGGCGACTTCCTCATCAACGCGCAGGGCGAGGACGTGGTGGCGGGCATCCGCAACACCGAGGACCTCGACCACATGAAGAAGCACTTCCCGGTGATCCACAAGGAGCTCATCGAGATCTTCCACCGCCTCGAGCGGCACTACCGCGACATGTGCGACACCGAGTTCACCATCGAGCAGGGCAGGCTCTGGATGCTGCAGACGCGTGTCGGCAAGCGCACGGGCGCAGCCGCGCTGCGCATGGCGGTCGAGATGACCAAGGGCACCGGCACGGGCAAGAACCGCTGGTCGATCACGAAGGAAGAGGCGCTGATGCGCCTCACCGCCGACCACCTCGACTCGGTGCTGCACCCCCAGTTCGCCAGCAAGACCAAGGCGCTCGCCAAGGGTCTGGCTGCCTCGCCGGGTGCCGCCGTCGGCAAGGTGTACTTCACCGCTGACGACGCGGTGACCGCCCACGGCAAGGGCGAGAAGGTCGTCCTGGTGCGCAACGAGACCAGCCC
>JBMSSR010000066.1:0-12559 GCA_049424465.1 Ilumatobacteraceae bacterium | reverse complement strand
TCATGATCGCACCCGGACCGCCGTTCGACGCAGGGTTGGTCCGCCGACCGGCCCTGCGGTCTCGACCTCAGCCCTGGGGGACCAGCACGCCGCCGATCACGTGGATCACGCCGTTCGTCGCCCGGACGTTCTGCACGAGGATCGGGTTGCCGTCGACGAAGGTCGTGCCGTTCTCGTCGACCGTGACGGTGATGTCGACGCCAGCGACCGTGGTGTACGTGCCCGGCTGGAGTTGGTCGATCGTGTACTCACCGGGCAGCACGTGGTACGTGAGCACCGTGGAGAGCAACGCCGGATCGGCGAGCACGGCGGCGAGGGTGGCTGCCGGCAGCGCTGCGAAGGCCGAGTCGAGCGGGGCGAACACCGTGAACGGGCCCTTGCCCTGCAGCGTCTCGACGAGACCAGCCTTGGTGACGAGGTCGGCCAGCGTGCCGAAGCCCGGCAGCGTGGTGGCCACGGCGACGATGTCGCCGATCGCCGGCACGAGCACGTCGCTCATCACATACACCCAGCCGTTGGTGGCCTCGACGCCGGCGCCGACCGGGTTGCCCTCGACGTAGAACTGGTCGCCGACCTTCGACACCTTCAGCGTGGTACCCGCGAGCGTCTCGAGCGAGCCCTCGGCGAGTTGGTCGGGGCCGATGGCGCCCTTCACGACGTGATGCAGCAGGACGGTCTCGATGAGCTCCTTCTTGCCGTCGCCCTCGGCGTCGAAGTCCTGCACGGCGTGGAGGATGTCGACCGGGAGCTTGTCGAACGCCGCGTCGGTGGGTGCGAACACCGTGAACGGGCCACCGCGCAGGGCCTCGACGAGGCCGGCGTCGACGACGAGGCCCGCCAGTTCGGTGAAGACGTGGTTGGTGAGCGCCGTAGCGACGATGTCACCCATCGGCAGCGGTGTGGTGGCCGCCGTGGTGGTGGACGTGTCGCCACCGCTCGGGGCGGTGGGGGTGACGGCGTCGTTCGGGTCCTCGGAGCACGAGGCGAGGACGAGACCGGCCACCACGGTGGCAGCAGCGAGGGTGCGGGCAAATCGGTTCACGGACACGTGGGCGACGATACGAAGGCGCCCGTCTGGCGGGCAGGGGCGGGTGGTCACTCGCGGGAGGGACCAAAGTCCCGACCGCCGCGTAGGTTGGGGCCGTGCACCCCTACTGGCCTGCCGATCCCGACGACCTCGAGCGCGAGTACTCGCCCAGTTCGCGGGTGGGTGGGTCGTCGGCGCCCTTCGTGGCCGACTACGAGGCTCGCAGTGCCATCGCGTCGGCGACGCTCGGACGCCGGCTCGAGGTGCTCGGTGGCGGCCACCGGGTGGTGGCCGCAGCGGCGGGGGCACCGCTGCTGGTGTTCGTCCACGGCGGGTACTGGCAGGCGCTCAGTGCGGCGGCGTCGACCTACCTCGCCCCGGGGGCGCTGGCTCTGGGGTGGTCGTACGCAGCGCTCGAGTACACCCTCGCCCCGGAGGCCGACGTCGGCACGATGGTCGACGAGTGCCGTGGTGGGCTTGCCGAGGTGGTGGCGCGGGTCCGGCGCCTGGTGGGCGACGTCGGCCCGGTGGTCGTGGCCGGTCACTCGGCCGGGGCGCACCTCGCCGCACTGATGGCCGTCGCCGCCGAGCCGCCGGTGGCTGTGCGCCGGGTGGTGCTGGTCAGCGGGGTGTTCGACCTGCGCCCACTCGTGGCGACGACGGTCAACGACACGCTCGGGCTCGATGCGCCGGGCGCCGGCTCCCTGAGTCCGATGTTGCTGCCCGTTGTGCCGCCGTGTCCCGACGGCGCCACCGAGGTCGTGGTCACGTGGGGCGACGACGACACCGAGGCGTTCGCCGCCCAGTCACGGGCGTATGCCGACGTCCTTCGCGCCGCCGGTTCCCCGGTCGTCGAACTCGAGTGCGCGGGACGGCACCACTTCGACATCGTCGACGACCTCGTCGACCCGCACACTGCGCTCGGCGCCGCCGTCGTGCGAGGATGACCCGCATGCAGGCAGAGTTCGTCGTCGTCGGCGGTGGTTCGGGTGGGTGTGCGGTGGCGGGTCGCCTCGCCGAGGCAGGTCGTGACGTCGTGCTCGTCGAGGCGGGACCCGACTACGGCGCGCTCGACAGCGGTCGCTGGCCCGACGAGTTCCTCGACGCCCGGGCGATGCCGGTCACCAGCCACGACTGGGGCTACGTCGCAGGTCGGTGGCGTTTCGAGCGGGCGCGCATCATCGGGGGCTGCAGTGCGCACAACGGCGCGATCGCTGCGGTCGGTCAGCGTCACGAGTACGACGAGTGGAAGGTGCCGGGCTGGACGGGCGACGACGTGGCGCCAGTGTTCGACCGCGTCATCGAGCGCATGCGCGTACGTGCCTACGAGCGGCGCGAGGCGGGTCCGTTCCACGAGCTGTGCCTGACGGCCGCCGCCGACCTCGGCTGGCCGATCGCCAGTGACCTGTGCGACCTCGATGCCGGTCCCTCGTTCGGCCTCGAGACCGTCAACGTGGTGGGCACGACTCGCTGGAATGCTGCATTCGCGTACCTCGACCCCGTGCGCGACCGTCTGCGGGTGGTCGACCGCGCCATCGTGGCGTCGTTCGACTGGGGCGAGGCCGGTGTGCGTGTGCACGCGCTGCGTGACGGACAGGCGGTCACCATCGATGCCGGCACGCTCGTGCTGGCGGCGGGCGCGTACGGGTCGCCGGCCATCCTCGAGCGGTCGGGCATCGGCAATGCGGCGGCGCTGCAGGACGCAGGGGTGAAGTGTCGCAAGAGCCTCATGGGGGTGGGTGCCAACCTGCAGGACCACCCGATGGTGCACGCCGACCGGGCGGTCGGCCCGCAACTGCAGCAGTGGCTCGATGATGCGGCGGCCGCCGGCTTCCTGCCCGAGGAGCAGACGCTCGGCAAGTTCGCCTCGGCACACTCACCCGACGGCCGCTACGACCTGCACGTCTTCCCGGTGTGCGCGAGTGACCAGACCAGCGTGCTGCACGGCAAGGTGCACGTCGAGGTGGCGTGTCTCAATCCGGCGAGCCGCGGCTCGGTGCACATCGCATCGGGCGATCCCGAGCAGCAACCGAAGATCAGCCACAAGTACTTGTCGGATCGCGCGGGGCGGGACCTGAAGGTGTTGCGCGACGGTGTGCGCATCGCCGAGGAACTGCTGTCGCACCCCACGCTCGCTGCCGTGCTGGGCGACCGCATCACCGACATGCGGTACGAGGCGGCGTACCACGAGACCGTGTCGCACTACTACCACCCGGCGGGTTCGTGCGCGATGGGCGACACGTTCCTGTCGGTGGTCGATGACCGTGCCCGCGTGCGTGGCGTGCCCAACGTGCGCGTCGCCGACGCGTCGATCATGCCGTTCATCACGCGCGCCAACACCAATCTGCCGACGGTGATGATCGGCGAGCGCGTCGCCGACCTCCTGCTCGAGGACACCACCGGCCGCTGAGGTCAGTCGTCGGTGTCGGTGTCGGTCTCGGTGCCGCCCACTGTCACCGTGTAGTCCTGCAGCCGGGGAACCGGGAGTGGAGCGAGGCGCATCGTCACCGTGACGCTCGAGCCGTCGGCGGTACGGAGGTGCACCGTCGCGTCGGCCATGCCCGAGCACGTGATCGACTCGACGTGCAGTCGACCGTGCGCCGTGACCAGTTCGCGCGCAGCGCGGGCGCGCCGTCGTAGGTCGAGGTCAGGCACGACGTTGTCGGCGAACAGGTCGTCGAGCCGCAGGTGGGGTGCATCAGGTGCAGCGTCGTCCCACGAGTCGAGCACCGTGGCGAGGTGCCGGGCGAGCTGCTCGACCTCGGGTGACGGGGCACGACGGGGTGCTGGCGCGAGGCCCGCGTCGTGGAGCACCACGAGCATCTGGGTCGTGAGGTCCGCCATCGGGGCGTAGGTGACGTTGGCGAGCGCGATCGCGGCGAGACGCCGGCCGGCGCACCAGCGCATGTTGCTGCCGTAGCCGGGCAGGCCGCCCGAGTGGGCGACGAGCGTGCCGAGACGTGGGTCGTCGCGCACGTTGACCCCGAAGCCGTAGCCGGTGTGGCTGCGCCGACCGGCTGTCGGCAGCACGCCCATGTACGTGTGCTGCCGCTGCATCTCGCGGCGCGATGCAGGCGACAGCCCTACCCAGTCGGTGGCGTCGGGGCGGGTCACCGCGTCGTCGAACCACATCGTCCACACCGCGAGATCGGCGACCGTGCTCCACAGACCGCCCATCGGGGCGATCTCGCCGTCGCCGAGCGGGGGCAGCGGATCAGCAACGGCTGCTCCGTCGCGCACGAGGTGTGGCCGCGCCCAGTCGTCGTGGTCGGGGCAGTCCCAGGTGGTCCGTGTCATGCCGAGCGGCTCGAGCAATCGCTCGGTCACGTGCGCCCGGACCCGGCGCCCCGTCACGCGCTCGACCACCCGGCCGACCAGGCCGAAGCCGAGGTTCGAGTACTCGAAGCGGTCGCCGGGACGAGCGGCGAACCACGGACCGGCGGCGCACAGCGCATCGAGCTCGGCGGGTGCCATGTCGAGGTGCCGGTCGGCCCACGGGTCGTCGGTGGCGAGACCCGACGTCATCGACATCAGGTGGCGCAGTGTGATCGGTGCCGAACCGGCCGGTCCGCGCACGCCGGCCAGTTCGGGTGCGTACTCGGCGATCGGTACGTCCAGCGACAGCGCTCCCTCGTCGCGGAGGGCCAGCACGGCCGCGCACGTGAAACTCTTGGTCATCGAGGCGATGCGGAAGACCCGGTCGGGGGTGCCGCCGTGTGCTGCGAGTGCGCCATCGACGACGACGCCCCACGAGACCTCGGGGCAGTGATGGGTCGAGGCGGTGGTGGCCACCAGTGGCGCGATGGCCTCGGCGATGTCGGTCATGGTGTCGTAGTCTTGCCGACCATCGCCCGCCGTCGAGTCGGGCATGTCCGGAGGGGGATCCGATGACCGTCACCAGCACGATGATGGACGACTACCAGCTGACGCTGCTGCCGATCTACCAGTACGGCCGGCAGGTGCACGCCAACAGCAAGATCATCACCTTCACCGGCGACGGGTACGTCGAGAGCACGTTCGCCCAGGTGGCCGAGCGGACGGACCGGCTCGCGTCGGCGCTCACCAGGCTCGGTGTCCGCCAGGGCGATCGCGTCGGCACGTTCCTGTGGAACAACCAGACCCACATGGAGGCCTACCTGGCCATCCCGTGCATGGGTGCGGTGCTGCACACGCTCAACATCCGTCTGTTCCCCGAGCAGCTCGCGTACGTGATCAACCACGCCGAGGACAAGGTCATCATCGTCGACGCCTCGATCGCACCCCTGCTCGCACGTGTGCGCGACCAGCTCACGACGGTGCAGCACATCATCGTCAAGGGGCCCGGTGACGCGAGCTCGCTCGGCGACAACCTGCTCGACTACGACGAACTGCTTGCCGGCGAGCCGGGCGGGTTCGACTACCCCGAGGTCACCGAGTCGACCGGTGCGGCGATGTGCTACACGAGCGGCACCACTGGCAACCCCAAGGGCGTCATGTACAGCCACCGCAGCACGTACATGCACTCGGTGATGGTCACGAGCACCGCCAACATCGCGCTCGCCGAGACCGACCGCATGCTCACGATCGTGCCGATGTTCCACGCCAACGCATGGGGCACGCCCTACGCGGCGTGGATGATCGGCGCCGACCTCGTGTTCCCCCAGCAGTTCCTGCAGGCGGCGCCGCTCGCCCGCATCATCACCGAGACCCGCCCCACGGTCACCGGTGCGGTGCCCACCGTGCTCAACGACCTGGTGCACAATGCCGCGGACACCGACATGTCGAGCCTGCGCCTCGTGATGTGCGGTGGCTCTGCCGTGCCGCGCGGCCTCATCGAGGCCTACCGCGACGTGTTCCACGTCCCGCTGGTGCAGGGATGGGGCATGACCGAGACCAGCCCCGTGTGCGCGATCGGGCACCCGCCCAAGGAGCGTGCCGGCCTCGGCGAGGTGGACTGGCGGGTCAAGACCGGTCGCATCATCCCCGGTGTCGAGCTGCGCATCACCGACGATTCCGGTGCGGTGCAGCCGTGGGACGGCGAGTCCCTCGGCGAGATCGAGGTGCGCGGCTCGTGGATCACCGCGAGCTACTACCAGGTCGATGACGCCGAGAAGTTCCACGACGGCTGGCTGCGCACCGGTGACGTGGCCTCGGTGCTGCCGAACGGTTACGTGATGATCAGCGACCGCGCCAAGGACGTCATCAAGTCGGGCGGCGAGTGGGTCAGCTCGGTCGACCTCGAGAACACCATCATGGGCCACCCGGCGGTGCTCGAGGCGGCGGTCATCGGCGTCCCCGACCCGCGCTGGGACGAGCGCCCGCTGGCGTGCGTGGTGCTCAAGCCGGGTGCCACGGCGACGGCCGACGAGCTGCGCACGTGGCTCAGCGAGCGGACCGCCAAGTTCTGGGTGCCCGAGCGCTGGTCGTTCGTCGAGGCCGTGCCCAAGACGAGCGTCGGCAAGTTCGACAAGAAGGTCCTGCGCGCCCAGCACGCCGACGGTGCACTCGAGGTCACCACCCTCGGCTGAGGCACGGCCGTGCGGGTGCGGCGCGTCAGATGCGCTCGAGCGCTGCGCCGTCGAACAGTGGCGACATGTCCCACTCGCGGGCGTCGGCGTCGAGGTCGTCGGCGTGGGGCCGCTCGATCGGCCGGCTCGCGGCATCGATGATCGGCTGCAGCAGCCGGGTATCGCTCGACGAGTTCAGGAACAATTCGTCGCGGCACAGTGTGAACGCGACCGCTCGGTCGAGTGCGGGGCCGGGGGGCAGTGGTTCGTACCAGGCGAAGTGCGGGTCGGTGCTGTCAGCCGGCCACCGACGGCGCGCCGCTGACTTGATGGTCTGGATCGCGATCCCGCGCTCGGCGCACACCGCGATCAGGCGCTCGGCGTCGGCCGCGTACTGCGGTGAGGCCAGCATCATCTGGTTGTACGGGAACAGCACCGCGTCGTAGTCGAAGCGCTCGAGGCTGCGCAGGTGCATCGCAGGGATACGGGTGCCGTGGCCGGTGACGCCGATGAAACGGACGAGCCCTTCGTCGCGTGCGTCGATGAGCGCCTCGAGGGCGCCTCCCGACGCGTGCGCCGTCTCCCACTCGTCGGGCTCGACGAGGTTGTGCAACTGGATGAGGTCGACCTGGTCGACACCCATCCGCTCGAGCGAGCACTCGAGCTCGGCACGGGCTGCTGCAGCGGTGCGTTCGCCCGTCTTCGTGGCGAGGAAGACCTCGTTGCGGTGTGCGGCCAGGAACGGCCGCAACAGCCGTTCCGAGTCGCCGTACCCGGCTGCGGTGTCGATGTGGTTGATGCCACCGACACGCGCAGTCTCGAGCACGGCATCGGCCCGCGCCTGCGACATCGAGCCGAGTGCTGCAGCACCGAAGATCACCCGGCTCGACTCGTGACCGGTGCGGCCGAACGGGCGGCGGGGGAGTGACGTCATGTTCGACAGCGTATGCACCGTGGCCGCGCTCTACCGTACGGTCCGATGACTCCGTCCAACGGTTCCATGAGCGTCCGCGACGCGGCCCACCGGCGCTTGTCAGTGCGCCAGTTCCTGTCCGACCCCGTCGATGACGCGCTGCTCCGGCAACTGCTCGAGGATGCGTCGCGCGCCCCGAGCGGCGGCAACGTGCAGCCGTGGCGGGTCTACGTGGTGAACGGAGACTCGATGGGTCGTCTGCGCGCGCACCTGGCGGGCCAGCCGCCGATCGAGACACCCGAGTACGAGATCTACCCGAAGGGCCTCGTCGAGCCGTATCGCACCAACCGGTTCACCCTCGGTGAGCAGATGTACGAGTTGCTCGGCATCCCTCGAGACGACAAGGAGGGACGCCTCCGCCAGTTCGCCAAGAACGGCGATTTCTTCGACGCGCCGGCGGCGCTGTTCTGCTACCTCGACCGCCAGATGGGCCCGCCGCAGTGGTCCGACCTCGGCATGTTCCTGCAGACGTTCATGCTGCTCGCGGTCGAGCAGGGCCTCGACACGTGCGCGCAGGAGTACTGGTCGGTGCGACACGGTGCGGTGACGTCGTTCGTGGGCGCGCCCGAGAACGAGATGCTGTTCTGCGGTCTCGCGGTCGGCTACGCCGATCGGTCAGCGCCGGTCAACTCGCTGCGCTCGCAGCGGATGCCACTCGACCAGTGGGCGAGCTGGGTCTGACCGGCCTCAGCCGTTCGCCATCGCTGCGGCGAGGCGATCGACCTCGCGTGACTGCATCGCCGCGTTGACCCGCTGGCGCTCGAGGACCTGTTCGAGCGTCTTGACGGCCTGCGGGATCGGGTGCTCGCTGAAGAAGCCCTGTACGTCGGCGACCACGGTGTCGGTCGTCAGCCCCTTCACCGAGTCGATCATGCGCACGATGGTGTTGGCGGGGAAGCGGTCGTTGGCGAGCTGCCAGTTGCTGCGAACCGCGCGCCACGCCAGCTCGCCGTGAGCCCGGTTGGCGACACACCGGTTGAGCAGGAACGGCGCGTTCTGCGTCTTCACCTCGCCACTGAGGGCCAGGTCGATGGTGCGCTGCACCTGTGCCGCCTCGGGGAAGTCCGCGAGCGCGTACAGGTAGCGCAGCTGCTCCTGTGGGGTCGAGGCGGTGCGGAACCGTTCGAGGAACGTGAGGTGGTCGGCATCGGTGCCGTGCGACGCCACGGCCGTGGTGGCAGCGGCGACGAGCTCGGGATCGGCGTCGTCGGCGCCGCTCGCGCTCGCGTCGAGGATCGCTCGGCACCGGGACACTGCCTCGACGTCGCCGCCGAGCACGGCGACCATGCTCACCAGCGTGCCGCGCAGCTTGGCCACCAGATCACCCTCGCCAGTGACCGGCTGCCAGCCGAGCCGGTCGAGCGCCGGTCGGGCGAGCGCGACCACGCGCTGCTGGAAGGCGGCGTGCGCGGCGGTGCCGAGCTCGAGCAGTCGGCCCACACCGCGCAGGCCGAGCGCGATGGCCTGCCACACGGCAAGATCGCGGTCGTCGCGGAAGCCCTCGACGAATGACACGAAGTCGGCGGCTGCGAGCCGACCGGCCACGACCTCGTTCCATGCATCGTCGACGAGGTTGTAGCGATCGAGGATGGTGAGGGTCGAGAGCTCGCCCTCGAGCCGACGGCGCAGCTCGGCGTCGTACGCGACGCGCATGAAGCCGTGGCCGCCGGCATTGACGACCACGGTGCTCGCGGCAGACGGCAGTTCGACACGAAGCTCGAAGTCGTCGAGCAGCACCTTGTGCTCGGTGCCGTCGATGCGGAGGTGCACCGGTGTGACGAACACTGTCGGGTCGTCGGTCTCGCCGAACGAGAAGCGGTGCTGCGACAGGACCAGCTCGCTGCCGTTGAGGCGAGCCGACACGAGTGGATACCCGGGCTGCCAGATCCAGCTGTCCATCAGCCGTCGCACCGGGGTGTCGGGGTTGGTCTCCTCGATGGCGTCCCACAGGTCGCTCGTCTCGGTGTTGCCGTACTCGTGCTGCTGCAGGTAGTGGCTGACGCCCCGGCGGAAGGCGTCCTCGCCGAGGTACTGCTCGAGCATGCGCAGCAGCGAGCCACCCTTCTGGTACGTGAGCACGTCGAACATGCCGTCACAGTCCTCGGGTGCCTCGACCGGGAACTCGACGCTCCGTGTCGTGTCGAGCGAATCGACCTCGAACGCGGCGCTGCGCTCGAGGCTGAAGCTCGTCCAGCGCAGCCAGTCGGGCCGGTAGGCGGCGCAGCAGGCGACCTCCATGAAGGTGGCGAACGCCTCGTTGAGCCAGATCCCGTTCCACCATTTCATGGTCACGAGATCGCCGAACCACATGTGTGCCAGCTCGTGGGTGACGACGTCGGCGAGGGTCTGCAGCTCGAACTGGGTGGCGGTGGTGGTGTCGGCGAGCAGCAGGTTCTCGCGGTACGTGATGCAGCCGAGGTTCTCCATGGCGCCGGCAGCGAAGTCGGGGAGCGCCACCATGTCGCACTTGTCGGTCGGGTACGGGATGCCGTAGTAGGTCTGGTACCAGTCGAGCGCGAACGAGCCGACGTCGAGGCCGAACGGGGTGAGGTGACCCTTGCCCGGCACGTGCACGATGCGCAGGGGGATCGGGTCGCCGCCGTCGTGTCGCGGCACCATCACCGGCTCGGTCGCCTCGAGCGGACCGACCACGAACGCCACGAGGTACGTGCTCATCGGCATCGTCGGCGCGAACCGGACGGCGACCTTGCTGCCTGACGGCACGGCCGGCTCGACGACGGTGCGCTCGACCTCGCGACCGTTCGAGATGGCGAGCAGGTGCGGCTCGACGATGAGCGTGATGTCGAACACCGACTTGAAGTCCGGCTCGTCGAAGCACGGGAAGGCGCGGCGGCAGTCGGTGGACTGCATCTGCGACGTCGCGATGACGTGCTCGGCACCGTCGGTGTCGCGGTAGGTGCTGCGGTACCAGCCGCGCAGCTTGTCGTTGAGCACACCCGCGAACGTGATCTCGATGGCGAGTGCACCCGTCGCCACCGAGGCCTCGATCACGAGCCGCTCGGTCGCGTCGTCGAGTACGAACGGGTACTCCCTGCCGTCGATCCGAACCGCCTGCACGTCGAGCTCGGCGGCGTTGAGCACGACGCTGTCGGTGGGGTGCGACGCCATTGCGTCGATGACGACGTGGCCCACGAACGTGGCCGACGCGAGATCGGGCTCGAGGGCGAGGGTGTAGCGGTGCGGCTGCACCGTGCGGGGCAGGCGATAGGGGGAGCCGAGGTCGGGTCTCATCGCGGTCACGCTATCCGTGGCGGCGCGGACGGGGCCCCGTGCGTCCCCCGGTGAACGGGTAGGGTGCCGCCTCGTGCCGCAGTCGACAGCCGAGTCAGCCACGGGCACGCGACCCGTCGAGTTCGACGTCGTGGGCGTGGGCAACGCCCTGGTCGATGTCATCGCCCACGTGGACGACGCGTTCCTCGACCATCACGATCTGGTGCGCGGCTCGATGGCGCTCGTCGACACCGACCGGGCACTGCACCTCCACCGTTCACTCGGCACGGCGGTGCAGATGAGCGGCGGCTCGGCCGCCAACACGATGACGGGCATCGCGAGCTTCGGCGGTCGTGCGGCCTACGTCGGCAAGGTCGCCGACGACGACCTCGGCCAGGTGTTCGGCCACGACCTGCGCGCCGTCGGCGTCCAGTTCCGCGCCGGCCAGCGCGAGGCCGGCGTGCCCACCGGCCGGTGCATCATCGTCGTCACACCCGATGCTCAGCGGACGATGAACACGTTCCTCGGGGTGTCGTCGCTGCTGCACGCGGGCGACATCGACGAGGCGACGGTGGCGGCTGGTGCAGTGCTCTACATGGAGGGCTACCTGTACGACCGGCCGGAGGCCAAGGAGGCGTTCCGTGTCGCTGCGTCGGTCGCGCACACCCACGGCCGCCGGGTCTCGCTGACGCTGAGCGACTCGTTCTGCGTCGACCGCCACCGTGACGACTTCCGTGCGCTCGTGGCCGACGAGGTCGATCTGTTGTTCGGCAACGAGGCCGAGTTGCTGGCCCTGTACGAGGTCGACAGCGTCGATGACGCCGTGTCGCGGGTCCGCGACGACTGCGAGCTCGCCGTGAGCACGGTGGGTGAGCGGGGCTCGCTGGTGGTCACTCCTGACGAGGTGCTCGCCGTGCCCGCGCAGCCGGTCGATCGGGTGCTCGACACCACCGGGGCCGGCGACCTGTTCGCCGCCGGGTTCCTGTACGGCTACACCCGGGGCGACGCCCTGTACCGGTGTGCCACACTCGGGGCCGTCGCGGCGGCGGAGGTGATCTCGCACATCGGCCCGCGGCCGCTGGTGGAACTGAGGACGTTGCTCGACTGAGCACGACGAGCGCGGAGGACGAACATGGCAGAGCACGCGGCAGTCGCCGCCGTCGCCCGCCGGTGGCGCGACGCCGAACCGGACGACGACATGCGGCAAGAGCTCGACGGGCTGCTCGCCGGTCCCGAGGCCGCCCTCGTCGAGCGGTTCACCGGTCGCCTGCAGTTCGGCACCGCAGGCCTGCGTGCCGCGGTCGGTGCGGGCCCGCAGCGCATGAACCGGCTCGTGGTGCGCCAGGCCGCTGCCGGTCTCGTCGACCACCTGCTCGCCGCGGTCCCCGATGCCGCGTCACGCGGTGTCATCATCGGCTTCGACGCCCGGCGAAAGAGCGACCTGTTCGCGCTCGACACGGCGCGAGTGTGCGCCGCCCGCGGCGTGCGGGCGATGTTGTTCGACTCGGTGGTGCCGACACCGGTGCTGGCGTGGAGCATCACCCACGCGAACGGTGGTGTGGGTGCCGCGGCGGGTGTCATGGTGACCGCATCACACAACCCGCCGGCCGACAACGGCTACAAGGTGTACCTCGGGTCGGGTGCCCAGATCGTGCCGCCCGCCGACACCGACATCGCCGCGTGCATCGATCTGGTCGACCCGTGCACGGTGCCCCTGGCATCATAAACACCCTTTGCCCCATAAAGCCATATCTGCATAATCTCTCTATCAGAGAATCCGAACTGGCGGAAGAATCGCACTGTCCATAACGCAATGCGGGCATTCTCAATATCAGTGAATAG
>JBMSSR010000065.1:0-12581 GCA_049424465.1 Ilumatobacteraceae bacterium | reverse complement strand
CGCTCGCCGACGGCGAGCGCGTCCACGCCGACTGGCAGACGTTCGCATCGCGGACCGCGTCGATCGCCGGTGGGCTGCGCGACGGCTTCGGACTCGTCCCCGGGGACCGCGTCGCCATCGTGATGACGAACAGTCCCGAGTACCTCGAGGCACTCTTCGGCATCTGGCACGGCGGCTACGTCGCGGTGCCGGTCAACGCGCGACTGCACCGTGACGAGATCGCGTACATCGTCGACGACAGCAACGCGACGGTCGTCATCACCGATGCCGACCACGCCGATGACGTCGAGACACTCGTCGGCACCGTCGCCACACTGAAGGAGGTCGTCGTCGCGCCGGGCGAGCGGTGGAACCGCCTCGTCGGTGCAGCACCCTCGCCGCTCGTCGCCGGCCGCGCTGCCGATCCTGCGTGGCTCTTCTACACCAGCGGCACCACCGGCCGCCCCAAGGGTGCGACGTTGACCCAGCGCAACCTGCTGATGATGTCGCTCAGCTACTTCGCCGACATCGACCCGATCGCGCACTCCGACGCAGTGCTGCACGCCGCACCGATCTCGCACGGCTCGGGCCTCTACGGGCTGCCGCACATCGCCCGCGGCGCGGTGAGTGTCATCCCGCACTCGGGCGGTGTCGACGGCGCCGAGATCGCAGCGCTGCTGGACCGCTGGCCCGGCACGTCGTTCTTCGCCGCACCGACGATGGTCAAGCGCCTCGCCGGCGACAGTGCGATCGCGACCGCCCGGCTCGAGCACCTGAAGACCATCATCTACGGCGGTGCGCCGATGTACCTCGCCGACCTCGAGGACGCGCTCGGGGTGTTCGGACCGCGCCTCGCCCAGATCTACGGACAGGGCGAGACACCGATGACCATCACCGCGCTGTCCAAGGCCGATCACGCCGACCGTGCGCACCCGCGCTGGCGCGAGCGCATGCAGAGCGTCGGCACGGTACGCACCGACGTCGAGGTGCTCGTCGTCGACGACGACGACCAGCCGCTGCCGACCGGCGAGATCGGCGAGATCGTCGTGCGCGGCGACGTGGTGATGACCGGCTACTGGAACCAGGCAGCAGCCAGTGCCGACACGCTGCGCGGCGGCTGGTTGCACACCGGCGACGTCGGCAGCTTCGACGACGAGGGCTACCTGACGCTGCGCGACCGCTCGAAGGACCTCATCATCAGCGGCGGCATGAACATCTACCCGCGCGAGGTGGAGGAGGCGCTGCTGCGCCACCCCGGCGTGCGCGCCGTCGCAGTGGTGGGCCGCCCCGACCCCGAGTGGGGCGAGGCGGTCGTCGCATTCGTCGTCGCGCCCGACCCTGCCACTGCGCCGACGCAGGCCGACCTCGACCAGCTGTGCCTCGACAGCATCGCCCGCTACAAGCGGCCGAAGGACTACCACTTCGTCGACGCCCTGCCGACGAACAACTACGGCAAGGTCGTCAAGCGCGAACTGCGCGAGCGTCTGCGCGCCGAGTAGCGGCCGGTTCAGTCGCCGGCCGCGAGCGCGATCGTCACGTGTGTGCCCTCGCCCACCGTGCTGGTGAGGTCGAACCGCCCACCCATCGCCTCGGTCAGGCGGCGCGCCAACACCAGTCCCAGTCCTGCGCCACCCTCGCGACCGGCGTCGGCACCCAGGCGATCGAACGGCACGAAGAGCCGCGACAGCAACGTCGCCGGGATGCCCGGGCCCTGGTCGGTGACGTCGATGACGACTGCGTCACCGCGCCGCGATGCCTCGACGCGCACCGTCGTGTCGGCCGGCGAGAAGCGCACCGCGTTCGACAGCAGGTTGAGGATGACCTGCTGCAGGCGACGGCTGTCGGCACGGGCACGCAGTGCGGGGCCGTGGGCCTCGATGCGCACGCCGCGCCGATCGGCGAGCGGCTGGATGAGATCGAGCGACGCCGCGATGACGTCGCGGGTCTCGACATCACCCACGTCGATGGGCATCGCCCCTGCCTCGACTCGGGCGAGGTCGAGCACGTCGTCGACGATCGACAGGATGTGCTGGGTCGCCAGGCGGATGCGGTCGAGTGCGTGGTGCCGCTGGTCGGCGGACAGGTCGAGCGTCTGCAGGTTCTCGGTGAACCCGGTGATCGCCTGCAGCGGCGTGCGCAGCTCATGGCTGAGCGCCGTGACGAACTGCGATTTGGCGTGGTTGGCCCGCTCTGCGGACTGTCGTGCCAGGTCGGCGGCGTGGCGCGCCTCGCGCTCGCGCGACGCCTGGTCGTGCTCGATCGCCAGCGACGCGAGGTGGCTGAACCGGCGCACCAGTTCCTCGTCGCGCCGCTCGGGCTCGTACGGCACCTCGTGGTACACGGCGAACGTGCCGACCACGCGGTCGCTGCAGCGGATGGGGCTCGACCAGCACGCACGCAGGTCGTGACGCGCGGCAAGATCGCGGAACTGCTCCCACCGTGGGTCGAGCGCGACGTCGACGGCGATGACGGGCTCGCCGAGGTGCACCGCCGTGCCGCACGACCCGGCCGACGGCCCCGGCTCGAGGCCGTCGATGGCCGCCGAGTAGTCGGCCGGTAACGACGGGGCCGAACCGCGTCGCAGGCGGCCCTCGCCGTCGAGCACGAGCACCGAGCAGCGGCTGTCGGGCATCAGCTCCTCGAGCGCACGTACCACCGAGTCGAGCACGTCACCGAGCGCCTCTCCCGCCGCGAGCTGCTCCATGACGGAGGTCTGGTGATCGAGCACCGCGATCACCTCGTGCTCGGTCAGCACCATCACCCCTCCCACCGGTAGCCGACGGCGCGCACCGTGCGCAGCCACCGCGGTCGCTGCGGGTCGGCCTCGATCTTCTGGCGCAGGCGGTACACGTGCTCGGTCACCGTCGCCTCGGTCTGCCAGCCGGCGTTGCTCGACCACACCGCAGAGAGCAGCTCGATGCGGCTGCACGCACGTCGCGGGTGCGCGATCAGGTACGCCAGCAGCTCGAACTCCTTCGCTGCGAGCTCGACCGGTGTGCCGTCGACCCACACGTTGCGCGAGTCGGTGTCGATCTCGACGCCCTCGCCCCGTGGGCGGAACGGCGAACGGCCACCCGGTGCGACATCGGCACTGCGCCGCAGCACCGACCGGGCCCGCGCTGCCAACTCGCCCGGCGAGAAGGGCTTGACGAGGTAGTCGTCGGCGCCGAGGTCGAGCCCGACGATGCGGTCGGTCTCGCTGTCGCGACCCGACAGCACGATGATCGGCAGGTGACGCTGCCCCGTCTGCAGCTCGGCCGCACGCAACCGGCTGAGGATGTCGAGGCCGCCGAGGCCCGGCAGCGACAGGTCGAGCACCACGAGCGACAGCGCCGCCGACTGGAGGGTCTCCATCGCCGTCACGCCGTTGTCGACCGCGACGACCTCGAAGCCGTCGGCCTCGAGCGCCCACGTGACGGCAGTACGCACCCCCTCGTCATCGTCGACGACCAACACGCGGCGACCCGTGTTCACGGCGTCACGGTAGCCGTTGATGGAATGTTGAGCGGCCGTTGAGCCACCGCCCAACGTCGTTGTTTACGGTGCGGCACGGGGACAGGTTCGGCTTGGGGGCCAGGCGATTCGCCACACCACGTCAGCCGTCGACCAGCAACGACAGACACACCCGACGGCGGCCCGGCGGCCGACCATCCGACAAGGAGACGACATGAAGCTCGCCCTCTACCTGCCCAACTTCCGCGACAAGGTCACCGTCAAGGAGCTCGAGGACCTCACCGCAACGGCCGAGGAACTCGACTTCGACTCGGTGTGGACGCTCGACCGCATCGTCGTGCCCGAGGCCTCCGACCGCGGTGAGATGACGTACCCGTTCGGCATGATGGAGCAGTTCCCGCTGCAGATGCCGGTGTCCGCCCGCGGCCAGTGGCTGCACGGCATGCCCCTCATCCCGTGGCTCGCCGCGAAGACCAAGAAGGTCCGCATCGGCATGAGCATCATCGACACGCCGTACCGCGCCCCCGGCGTGCTCGCCGGCGAGATCGCCACCGTCGACCACCTGTCGGGTGGCCGCGTCAACGTCGGCGTCGGCTCGGGCTGGATGCCCGAGGAGTTCGCCGCCGCCAGCGCGTCGCACATCTTCCCCAAGCGCCACAAGCACGTGCGCGAGACCATCGAGGTCATGCAGGGCATCTGGACCAACGACCTGTTCGAGTACCACGGCGAGTTCGCCGACTTCGAGAGCTGCGGCTTCGGTGCCAAGCCCGTGCAGAAGCCGCACCCGCCGATCTACTTCAGCGGCCTGAAGGACCCGAAGCGCTCGGCCAGCCGCATCGCCAAGTACGGCCTGTCAGGCTGGATCGGCATCCAGGACACGCCCGAGGACATCAGCCGCTGGAAGACCGAGATCCAGCGCGAGCTGCAGGAGATCGGCAGCACGCGCTCGCTGAACGACGGCTTCGACATGTGCAGCATGATCTGGTTCGTCATCACCGACGAGCCCACCGACCAGACGCCCAACGGCAAGCTGAGCAATCTGCTCGTCGGCACCGAGGCGCAGATCACCGACAACCTCAAGCGCTTCAAGGAGGCCGGGATGGACATGCCGCTCATCTGGCCGCCGTTCTCCGACGTCCCGGTGTCGAAGACCATCGACGACCTCAAGCGCCTGAAGAACGACATCATGCCGAAGGTCAACGCCAGCTGACCTCGCGTTGCGCTCAGCGCACCGATCACCCTGCAGCCGCCCGGCTGGCCCCTCGGCCGGCCGGGCGGTCGCATGTCGGGCCGCCGCGTGCCAGCGTCAGGTGATCGATGGTCCGTGTGCGTACGCTGCTGCCATGCCGAGTGACTTCGCCCTCAAGTCGATGAACGCCGTCCACCGGGCGCTGCTCGCCCTCTCGTTCGGCAAGGTCGGGTGGCAGGCGGCCGGCATGCCGGTGCTCGAGCTGACGACCACCGGCCGCACGTCGGGCCAGCCGCGCACCTGCCTGCTCACGTCGCCGCTGCAGGTGGGCGACGACTACGTCATCGTCGCCTCGAGAGGTGGCGACGATCACCACCCCGCCTGGTACCTCAACCTGTGCGCCAACCCCGTCGTGGCGGTCTCGATCGGCGGAGCCCCGGCCGAGCAGCGCAGCGCACGGGTGGCCACAGCCGACGAACGTGCCGAGATGTGGCCGACGATCACCACCCGGTACCGCAACTACGCCGGCTACCAGGCGCGAACGACGCGCGAGATCCCGCTGGTCGTGCTCGAGCGCACCACCGCCGCCCCGGCGGGCTGATCACGCCGGCCGCAGCACGTCGACGGCGACACAGCGTCACCCGTCGAGCTCGGCGAGTCGCTCCTTGACCATCAGCCGCAGTAGCGCGGCATCGACCTTCCAGTCGGCGGGCACGCGCACCGTCTTCTTGTTGACCTCGAGCCCCTTCACGCGGGCGAGGACGGTGTCGGACAGGCCGCCCCACGGGGCGATCAACAAGTGGTTGGACGCCGCCATGATGCCGAACACATAGGCCTTGCCCCGCCGCAGCATCGGCTGGTTCCACGCGATGACCAGCTCGAGGTCGGGGTACTTGTCGGTGATCGCGGCAATGATCGCCCGTGCCGTCTGCTCGCGCTGGCCGCCGAGGCTGGTGAAGAACGCCTCGGGGTCGGCGAACCGCCTGGACGACGTCGAGCCACGCGCCGACATCACCACTGCGTTGGCGTGCGCCTGGCTGAACCCGTGCCGCTCGCGCAGCAGCGAGATCTGGTCGGGGTACTTGGCACCGGCACCCAGCTCGGCCAGTTCCTTCATCCAGAACGAGATCGGCTTGCCGTACTTCTTCTCGATCGCCGGGAAGTGGGCCGACCGATCGCCAGATGCTGTGGGCATGTGGCGACGATACCGATCGACCGACGCGGTCAGCGGGAGAGGATCGTCGTGAGCGCCGACAGCAGCGCGGCACCGGCCTCGTGCTCGCTGGCGGGCGCCGAGGCAGCGCGGAAGCCGACGTAGAGGTCGGGGCGTGCGAGCACGGCGCCCGAATCGGCGGTACCGCGCAGGCCGGCCCACGTGCCGTACGGGTCCTCGTACGGCTGGCCGTGGCCGATCGACACCACACGGACCTCGACGCCCAGTGCGGCGCTGGCCTGCTGCGCTGCGGCGTGCCAGACGTCGCCACCGATCCCGGTGTACAGCGTGAACGCTCCACGACCGCCGAGGTCGAGCGTCGAGACCTTGGCACCGTGGCTGGTCACCCAGGTGTGCGGCACCTTGGCGCCCGGCCACGTGGTCGGGTGTGCGTACAGCTCGGCATCCCGCGTGAAGGTCGGCATCGGGGTGCCGTCCGGCACCACCGCCGTCGACGCGTACCGCTGGTTGTGCTCGACACCGTGCGCGTTGAACTCGTACGACTTGTAGGCCACGGCGTCGCGCATCTTGGCCCGCGTGGCGTCGCCCTCGGGCCCGGGGGCGCGCAGCAGTGCCAGCTTGGCGTCGAGCACCGCCGGGCTCGAGGTGTCGGTCAGCCCTAGTGCGTCGGTGATGCGCGACGTGTCGGGGATGCTCTTGTTCGCCCGGTCGACGATCTGCTTGGCGATCGGCGCTCGCTCGGCGTTGTAGGTCTCGAGCAGACCGGTGCCGGCGAGCCCCTTCACCACGTACGCCAGCTTCCATGCGAGGTTGTACGAGTCCTGGATCGACGTGTTCGACCCGAGACCATTGGTCGGCGGGTGACGGTGGATCGCATCGCCCGCGCAGAACACCCGCCCGTTCGACACGGTCGTGGCGTAGCGGTAGTTGATGGTCCACGGCGCCTTCGAGATGACGCGCATCTCGAAGTCGTCAGTGCCCACCAGCTTGACGGCAAGGTCGCGGATCGTCTCGTCGCTCAGGTCGGGCGGGCCAGCGTTGTGATCGAAGCCCCAGATGAGCATCCACTCGGTCCATGGCTTGACCATGCGCAAGACGCCCAGACCGACACCGTTCATGTCAGCACCGGGCTGCAGCATCCAGTAGAGCACCGACGGGCGGTGCGCCACGAGGTGCGACAGGTCGGCCTCGAACACGACGTTGAACGCACCGGCGAGCGCGCCCGGCCCCTCGAAGGGAAGGCCAGCATCCTCGGCGACCTGGCTGCGTGCCCCGTCGGCACCGAGCAGGTACGACGAGCGAATCGAGTACTCGTCCCCCGTCAGCCGGTCGCGCACGGTCGTGGTGACGCCGGTGACGTCCTGCACGTGTGAGAGGTACTCGGTGTCGAAGCGGACCTTCGCACCGCGCATCTGCGCCTGACCGATGAGGATCGGCTCGACGATCGTCTGTGGGGCGTCGACCATCGCACACGGGCTCTGCAGCACGTAGTCGGCGTGGCGAGCGGGATCGGTGCCCCACGACGGGCAGCGGCCCAGCTCGTCGCCGGCCAGGCTCGTGCAATAGGTGGTGTTGCTCATCAACTCCCACGGCGTCGCCTGCGCCATCAGCAGTGGCTCGACGCCGAGGTCGCGCATGACCTCGACGGCACGCTGGTTGGTGATGTGCGCCCGTGGCGTGTCGGCCAGATGGCCGTACTTGGTGATCACCGTCACGCGCACGCCGTAGGTCGCCAGCGCGAGCGCCATCGCACCTCCCGCCGGGCCCGAGCCCACCACCAGCACGTCGGTGTCGAGTCGCGATTCCGTCCCCATGTCCGCCCCCTCCGCAGTATCGGCAGCGGCCGAGCGGCCCACCACCCGTTCGCACGGTACAACGCCCGGACTCCAGCGCGAAATGCCATCTGCGACGCTGCACCGCCGCGCCCGTGCGGTGGGACAGACTGGGCGGCGATGCCTGCCAACGACGATGTCGCATTCGCACTGCTCGAGGCCGTGGGGACGTTCGCCTTCGCCGTGTCGGGCGGAGCGGTCGCGGTGCGCGCCGGCATGGACTGGCTGGGCGTGATGGTGCTCGCGGTGGTGACCGCAGTGGGTGGCGGCACGCTGCGCGACCTGCTGCTCGGCACGCACCCTGTGTGGTGGATCGACCGCGAGTGGCCGCTCGCACTGGCCGCGGTGGGTGGACTGGCCGTGATCGGCGTTGCGCACCGCATCCCGCACGTCGCGCTCGACTCGCAACGATCGGCACTGGTGGGCGATGCGATCGGCCTCGGCGCGTTCACCGTGACCGGCGTGCTGCTGGGCCTCGAGGCGGGGGTGGCGTCGTGGACCGCCGTGGTGCTGGGCGTCGTCACCGGCGCAGGTGGCGGCGTGCTGCGCGACGTGCTCGCCCAGCGCCGCCCGCTCATCCTCGTGGCGCAGATCTATGCCGTCGCCGCGTTCGCCGGCGCCGCCGTCGTGGCGGTGCTCGCCCACCTCGAGGCACCCGCACAACTGACGAGGTGGCTCGGCGTGGTCGTGATCGTCGTGGTGCGCGTGCTGGCCATCCGCCGCCAGTGGCACCTGCCGCGCTTCGCCGCGACCGACGACACCACCGACTGACGGCATCGCTCCCGTCGGCGGTGGCGGTCAGAACTCGTCGTCGGTGTCGCCGTCGTCGTCCGACCAGTCGGACCCGCACGCCGGGCACGACGAGTAGTCGCCGTCGCCGATGAACGTGCCGCAGTCGGGGCAGTACTCGTGGGACATGGTTGCTCCTCTCGATCCGTCTGCCCCGAGTCTCCACCAAGGGTGCGCGACAGGCGAACGAGCACGAGCGGGGCGACGGCGGAGCCCCGCCGAAGCGCTGGTAGACCGTGGGCGTGAACGGGGCACACGACGACACACCGATGTCGCCTGCCGGCGGCGACGAACCGGGCGTCCCGGGCGGCGTGCACCTCGCGCAGTTCAACATCTCGCGCCTGCGACAACCGATCGGCCATCCCGACACGACGTCGTTCGAGGATCTCCTCGACGAGACCAACCAGCGCGCGGCTGCCAGCCCCGGCTTCGTGTGGCGGCACGGCATCGACTCGCGCGACATCGACGCCACCGCCTACGACGACCCGCTCGTACTCGTCAACGCCTCGGTGTGGGAATCGCTCGGACACCTGCGCAACTTTGCGTTCCGCGGCTTCCACCGCGATGTGTTCCGCCGCCGCGGCGAGTGGATGGAGGGGTCGGAGGCCGTGATGTGGTGGGTGCCCGCCGGCGCCCTCCCCACGCTCGACGAGTGCACGCGTCGCCTGTGGTTCCACGAGCAGTTCGGCAGCAGCCCGTTCGCCTTCGGCACCGGCGAGCGTCATCCCGAGCTCGTGCTCCGTCGCCACCGCGTCGATGACGACGTGGCGCGCGCGCTGATCGCCCGGCTCGACCACGAACTGCTCAGTCTCACGCCCGACGGCGGCACGAACTTCTTCGGACTGAGCACGGACGAGGTCGACGGCGACGAGGGCGCATTCCTCGTCGCCTGGCTCGAGGGTGCGCCGGCGGCGTGCGGTGCCTGGCGGCGGATCGACGACGCCGCTGGCAGGTCGGGCACCGGCGAGGTGAAGCGAATGTGGGTCGATCCTGCGGCGCGGGGCATGCGCCTGGGCGCATCGGTGCTGACCGCCCTCGAGGCCAGTGCGCTCGCGGCCGGCGTCAGCGAGCTCCGGCTCGAGACGGGTGCCTACCTGAGCGCCGCCGTCGGCCTGTACCGGCGGTTCGGGTTCGCCGAGTGCCCGCAGTGGGGCGAGTACGTGGGCGTCGCCGGCAGCCTGACGATGTCGAAGGCGCTCGGGCCGATCCGTACGTGCCGGCTCAGCCGACCAGCGCCGTGACGGCACGCGCCCACCGGGCCACCGCCGGCACACGCGAGCAATTGTCAGCCCGACCGCCGAAATTTTTTCTGGAAAATGGCCGAAACCATTCGTAGCGTGGTCATGTGACCACTCGTAGCCCCGGATCGGTGCCGACCCCGTCGGGTCGCGTCGCCGGCGCGACGGCTCTCGGTCACCTCGACCACGGCAGTGGGGTTGCGCCGCCCCCGCTCCGTCGCGCCGCCGACGCCGAGACGGTGGTCACCGCCGATGGCGCCCGCACGACGCATGCGACGGCCACCGCGCGCCGGCGCGTCGCCGCACCACTTGCCGACCCGGTGACCTCGATCGAGCGGCACGGACTGCGCGTCACACTCTTTGCCGATGCGACCGTCACCGTGGCGGCACCACACATCGTCGATGTGCCGTGCGAGCACCTTGTCGATGCGGCACTCGTCGACACGCGTCGCGACGGGGCCGCGCCGCCCGAGCACCTGCCCGACGTCGCCACCCGCGCGCCCCGAACCGCCGACCACGGTCGGTTCGTCGTGCACTACGAACCGCTCGACGACAGTGGCCCCATCGCACGCATCGTGTCGCAGTTCGTCGACCGGGCGCGGCCGACGCACGACGACCGCATGGTCGCGCTCCACCTCGTGACCGAGCGCAGCGTGCACATCATCGATCTCTCGGTCTGGCGCATCAGCACCGACGAGGCAGCGGTACTGGTCGACCTCGCCCGACGTACCGTGGCCGAACGCGCACCCCACCGCATCGACGACCCGACGTCGGCCTCCGACGACGCGGCCCGCATCGGTGCGGCCGTCGACCGCGACGAGGTCGCGCGCCGCCTCCGCGAACTCGCCCAGCTGCACGACGAGGATCTCATCACCGATCAGCAGTACGCCGACAAGCGGGCAGCGATCATCGCCTCGCTCTGAGACGCCCGCTCCGACGGCGGCGGCGGAACTACGCTCCGCGGCGATGCGATCGGCCGCACTCACTGCAACTGCCTCGTTCTGGGACATGCCGTGGCACCCGGCGCTGGTGCACTTCCCCATCGCCTTCCTGTTCACCGCGTCTGTCCTCGTGATCGCACGGCACGCCACTGGCCGGGCCGCGCTCGAGCGCCACATCGCCCCGCTGCTCGTCGTCGGCACAGCGACGCTCCCCTTCGTCGTCCTGACGGGTGTGCGCGATGCCGGATGGTTCGGGATCTTCGGCGAGTTCGAACTCGGCGAGCCGCTGCTCTGGCACGTGCTCGCCGCACTCGCCACCATCACATCGGCAGCCGGACACCTCGTCACGCGGGTGCGCCGCCGCGAGTCACTCACCCCGCGCACGGACCTCGCCTTCGCCACGAGCACGGCGTGGCTGCTGCTGCTCACCGGTCTGCTCGCCGCCGAGGTGGTCTACGCATGACGCACGTACTGCGAACCCGTCGTCTCGTCGGTGCCGTCGCCGCAGCCGCCACTGCGGGGCTGATCGCCGTGGTCGGGACGGCGCTGGCCGCCACCGTCAGCGTCAGCGTCGGCAACTACTACTTCGAGGACGCGTCTGTCGGCGACGGCAAGGTCACCGCCACCGTCGGCGACCAGTTGCGGTTCACCGTGGTCGAGGGTGCCGGCCACACGGTCACCATCTCGGCGCTCGGCATCGACTCGGGTCAGTTGCCGATCGGTGCTGTCTACGTGACACCGGTGCTCACCACACCCGGCACCTACTCGCTCGTGTGCAGGACGCACACCGCCCGCGGGCACCAGACGACGCTCGTGGTGCTCGCTGCAGGAGGCGGCGGGAGCGGTGGCGGAGGTGGCGGCGGCGTGACCACCACGCGCCCACCCGCCACCACGACACCGGCCACTGCGACGACGGCACCCGGCACGTCGCTGCCCACCGACACCCCACGGCCCGACTCCGGTGCGTCGACGTCGATCGGCAGCGACACCGCCACCGGCGAGGATTCCGACACCGGCAGCGGCAGCGGATCGGGTGCCGACCCGTCGGCCGGCGCGACCACTGCAGCCGGCGGCTCCGTCGACGGCACGCTGCCGGTCGGCGTGACCGTCACCGACCGCACGCCCTGGATGCGCGGCGTGTGGGTGGCGCTGGCAGCGCTGCCGTTGTTCGTCGCGGCCGCTGCGGCGGCTGACTGGGCATCCCGTCGCCGCCGGTACCGAGCAGTCGATCTCGATGACGACACCCCACCCGAGGGCACCGCTGCTCGCTGACGCCCCACGCAGTTCGGCGGTGCGGCAGGGCGAGGCGGTCAGGCGTCGGCAAGCGACGCGCGACCAGCGGTCCGGCACGCGTGGTCGAGCAACATGCGCACACCGGCGGCGAACGACGCCTCCGTGACGCGGCGCACGTCGTCGACCGACTTGCTGACGCGCCGGAATGCAGCGTCGGGAACGGACTCGAACCGACGACGACGGAGCTCGAGGCTGTCGCCCTCACCCTCGCTGTCGAGCAGACACGCCCCGATCACGTAGTTCTCGACGAGCAGGTACGTCTCGACCAGCGACTCGCCCTCGAGCCCGAGGCCACGCAAGCCGTCGAGCACACGGTCGGTGAAGTGCTGCGATGTCGAGGCCGAGTCGGGCGTCAGGGCCAGCGCCCTGGTGAGCAACGGGTAGGCGAGCAACACCGGCCGCAGGCCGACGGCGAGCCGGGTGAGTTCCTCGACCGGATCGTCGCTCGGCGTCGCGTCCTCGAGCACGCCGAGCAGCAACTGGTCGAGCATCGCCCGCAGCAGCGTGTCCTTGTTGCGGAAGTGCCGGTAGACCGCCGTCGCATCGAGGCCGAGGTGTTCGCCCAGTGCTTTGAGCGTGAGCGACTGCATCCCCGACCGGGCCGAGATCTCGAATGCCGCCGACACGTAGTCGGCCTGACTCACCTGCGCTCGACGGGGCACCCCTGCACACTAGAAGACCCTGTCGCACCCC
>JBMSSR010000064.1:0-12606 GCA_049424465.1 Ilumatobacteraceae bacterium | reverse complement strand
CCCCCACCGGCGGCGCGCCCGCCACGACCGCGGGCGGACCCACGCCCGACACGGCGGCGCCGACCACCGAGGCACCGGCGACCGGCTGGGCCGTCGACACGAGCGTGTGCACCGACGAGGCGGCCGCCACGGCCCCCATCGAGGGCACGCTGAAGATCGGTTCGGCGATGCCACTCACCGGTGGTGCTGCTGCGGCGGCGTTCGCACCGGTCAAGGACGGCTTCGAGGCCTACATCCAGTACGCCAACGAGAAGGGGCTCGTGCCCGGCGTCACCCTCGAGGTGTCGATCGAGGACGACCAGTACAACGCCGAGCTCACCCCGGGCGCCGTCGACAAGCAGATCTCGGCGGGGGCCAACATCTTCGCCGGCATCATCGGCACGGCGAACAACCTCGCGGTCCGCGACACGCTCAACGACAACTGCATCCCGCAGCTCGCCGCGCTCACTGGCGCGCCGACATGGGGTGACGTCGAGAACTACCCCTGGACGACCGGCCAGCTGGCCCCGTACGACGTCGAGACCAAGGTGTACGCGCAGCAGATCTCCGAGCTGTACCCCGACGGTGCCAACGTGGCGCTGTTCCACGTGAACAACGAGTTCGGCCAGTTCTACGTCGACACCTTCCGTGAGGTTGCTGCCGACTACAACTTCACCGAGGTCGAGGAAGAGACCATCGAGGCGACCGATCAGGCACCCCCGACCGCGCAGCTCACCAACATCGCGGCGGCCAAGCCCGACGTGATCATGGCCGTGCCGCTCGGCGCGCAGTGCATCAGCTTCCTCACCGAGGTCGCCAACCAGAAGGCTGCCAACCCGGGCTGGAACCCGGCGGTGTTCGTCACCAACACGTGCGCCAGCAGCCTCATCCTGCAGCTCGCGGGTGCGGCAGCCGACGGCCTGTACACGTCGAGCAACCTCGTCGACGTGGTGGACCCGGCCAATGCCGCGCTGCCCGGCGTCAAGGAGTACATCGACTTCATGACGAGCATCGGCAAGCAGGACATCGTCGCCACTGCGGCGGCCGGCTGGACCACCGCGGAGACCGTCGTCGCCGTGCTGGCACAGGCAGCGGCGTCGCCCGAGGGCCTCACGCGTGCGTCGATCGTCAACGCCGCCCGCAACTTCGAGCACACGCCGATGCTCGGCGTGCCCGGTGTGACGTTCAAGATGAACGGTGCGGAGGACGCCTACGTGGCGCAGAGCCTCGTGGTCCGTCAGTACAAGTTCGATCCCACGACGCCGACGTTCGTCGACATCAGCGATCTCATCACCGAGTACGAGAGCTGAGACGTCTCGCCGGCCGGAGACGGTCGGTGCAGAATGACACGCGAACGGCCCCCCCCCCGGGGGGGGGCCGGTTCCGCGTCCGGTGCTCAGCGTGTGGCGGTCGGCAGGCAGTTGACCAGCAGGTCGTCGACCAGCGGGTGGTGGATCAGCGAGCGGTACCGGCGGCCCGGGTCCGCAGGGCGCGACGGGCGGAGTCGACCGTGAGCACCACGAGGCCGATCCACACCAGCGCGAAGCCGAGGAACCTCGAGGGCGGCATGTCCTCGCCGTACATGGCCCACCCGATGACGAAGTTCATCGACGGCACGATGTACTGCATCGGTCCGATGACGGTGAGCGGGACGCGCTGTGCGGCGTGCGAGAACAGCAGCAGCGGCGCCACCGTCGCGACGCCGGCACACGCAACGAGCACGAACTGCCACGCCGTGGCCGAGTGCGGGATGCTCGTTGCGTCGCCCGACATGGCGAGCGCGACGAGCGCAGCGGGCACGACGAGCAGCAACGACTCGCTCGCCAGGCTCTCGACCGGTGCCAAGGGCACCTGCTTCTTCATCACGCCGTAGGCGATCCACGAGCCTGCGATCAGCAGCGCCAGCCACGGCACCTCGCCGTACGACACGGTGAGCACGACCACCGACGACGTTGCCAGCACGATGGCGGTCCACTGTGCCGGCCGGAGCCGCTCGTGCAGCGCGATGACACCGACGGCCACCGTGCCGAGCGGGGCGATGAAATAGCCGAGTGCCGTCTCGAGCACATGGCCGGCGACGACGGCCCAGACGTACCCGGTCCAGTTCACGGTCAGCAGCACCGATGCGGCCGCGACCCGCAGGGCGAGCCGACGGTCGCGGAAGACCATGCCGATCGACGACCACTCGCGCCGGACAGTGATGACGATCGCCATCACCACGGCCGCTCCCGAGATGCGCCAGCCGATGAGCTCGAAGGCGCGGAAGTCGTGCAACTGCTTCCAGTAGACGGTGAGCAGGCCCCACAACACGTAGGCGGCGACGCCGGTCACGATGCCGGCGCGCTGTTGATCGCCCTGCATCCGGGTCAGCCCTCGAGCGCCGCGGTGACGAGGCGGTGCAGGTCGCGGGCCCTGAGGTACTCGACCCGCGGGTCGACGTTGAGCGTGTCGTGCACGAACGCGAAGCTGAGGCCCGAATCGGGGTCGGCCCACGCCAGCTGGCCGCCCATGCCCGCATGGCCGAACGTGCGCGGTGCGACGGGGAGCCAGCGGTGGTCGTGCCATCCGTCGAGGCCGCTCACGTAGGCGATGAGCGTGCGATTCGCCGGCACCTTGTCGCTCACGCTCACCGACGCGTTGCGGATGACGGTGGTGGCATCGGCCAGCCACTCGTCGGGCAGCGCTCCCTCGCGGTTGTGCAACAGGTGCTGGTAGACGAGCGCGAGGTCGTGTGCTGTGGTGATGCCGCCACCGCCGGGGATGGCGACCTCCCACGACCGCGGGTCGTTCATGCCGAGCACGGCCTCGTGGCTGATGACGGCCTCGGGCAGCAGGTCCTCGCGCCCGAAGACCGCGACGAGATCGGCACGGTCGGCGGGGAACGTGCCGATCGAGCGGACGGTGTGCGGAGCGCGCGACGCCACGGACGCCGGACCGAGCAGTGGTGCTGCACCGGAGGGCGCGACGACGCGCTCGTGGACGAGGTCGACGTAGGGGCGTCCACCGACTGCCTCGAGGATCTCGGCGATGACCCAGTGCGCGCTGGACGGGTGGTACTCGGTGCGCATGCCCGGACGGAACTCGGGCCGCCACTCGGCGAACTGCTGACGCCGCCCGTCGCGGGTGCCCCACGCGCGGCGGCTCATCCCTGCCTGGGGGAAGCCACCCTGCATCGTGAGCAACTGCAGCACGGTGCAGTCGTGCAGTCCGTTGGTGGCGAACTCGGGCACGTACGAACGGACTGGTGCCGTCAACTCGACCGAGCCGTCGGCGAGGTGCGGCAGCAGCGCCGTTGCAGTGATCGTCTTGGTCGCCGAGAAGATGCAGAAGCGCGACTCGTCGTCGGCGCCGCCGAAGGATCGCTGCGCGACGACCTCGCCGCCGACCGCGATCGCGATCTGGGCACTGGTCACGAGGTCGGCGGCGACCTCGTGCTCGATGCGGGTGTACAGGGCGTCGAGCCCCGAGCGGGAGAGTCGAGTGGCGGTCACGCGCCGAGCCTAAGGGAGCACCGCGTGCCGGATGGCATCTGCCCTGCTGCGGACGGCTCCGGCGCGGCGGGGGCGAATCGGTAGCGTCGCGGCGTGGACATCACCCCGACGCCCGAGTGGCAGGCCCTCGTCGCGACACCGCGACCTGCCCATCTCCGGTCGCTCTTCGCTGCGGACCCCGATCGGGCCCGCCGGTACGTCTCGACCGTCGGCGACCTGCGGGTCGACTGGTCGAAACACCTCGTCGACGACGTCATCGTGGGACGACTGCTCGACGTGGCCGATGCCGCCGGCGTCGAGTCGTCCCGCGACGCGATGTTCCGCGGCGACCGCATCAACGCCACCGAGGGTCGCGCCGTGCTGCACACGGCGTTGCGCGCGCCGCGCGGTTCGTCGGTGGTGCTGGACGGTGTCGACGTGGTGCCGGGTGTTCACGAGGTGCTGGACCGCATGGCCGCCTTCGCCGACCGGGTGCGTGACGGTGGGTGGACGGGCGCGACGGGTCGGGCGATCGACTCGGTGGTCAACATCGGCATCGGCGGCAGCGACCTGGGCCCGGCGATGGCCGCACTGGCGCTCGACGCGTTCCGGCACCCTCGCCTGCAGGTGCGGTTCGTCAGCAACGTCGATGGTGCCGACATCCACAGCAACCTCGCCGATCTCGATCCCGAGACGACGTTGGTCGTCGTCAGCTCGAAGACGTTCACGACGGTCGAGACCATCGCCAATGCCACCGAGGCGCGCCGGTGGCTCACGGCGCGGCTCGGGGATGCCGCCGTGGCGAAGCACTTCGTGGCAGTCAGCACCAACGCTGCGGCGGTCGGCGCGTTCGGTATCGAGGTCGACAACGCACACGGCGGCAACATGTTCGGGTTCTGGGACTGGGTCGGTGGCCGGTACTCGGTCGACTCGGCGATCGGGCTCTCGCTCATGATCGCGATCGGCCCCGAGGCGTTCGGCGACTTCCTGTCGGGCTTCCACGCGGTCGACACGCACTTCCGCACGGCGCCGCTGCGCGACAACGTGCCGGTGATCATGGCGATGCTGGGGATCTGGTACCACAACGTGCTCGGCGCCGAGTCGAAGGCCGTGCTGCCGTACTCGCACGAGTTGCGCCGCTTCCCGGCCTACTTGCAGCAACTCGACATGGAGAGCAACGGCAAGTCGGTTCGCGCCGACGGCGAGCAGGTGCGCACGACGACCGGTCCCATCGTGTGGGGCGAGCCGGGCACCAACGGCCAGCACGCGTTCTTCCAACTGCTGCACCAGGGCACCCGGCTGGTGCCGGTCGACTTCATCGGCATTGCCCGCCCCCACCACGCACTGCTCGAGCAGCACGACCTGCTGATGGCGAATCTGTTCGCGCAGGGTGAAGCACTGGCCTTCGGCAAGACGCTCGACGAGGTGATCGCCGAGGGCACACCGCTGCACCAGCAGGCGCACCGGGTCTTCGACGGCGACCGGCCGAGCTCCACGATCCTCGCCCCCGAGCTCACCCCGTCGGTACTCGGTCAACTCATCGCGCTCTACGAGCACATCGTCTTCGTGCAGGGCGTCGTCTGGGGGCTCAACAGCTTCGACCAGTGGGGCGTCGAGTTGGGCAAGGTGCTGGCGACGCGCATCGTGCCCGAGCTGACATCGACCGGTGGCACGGCGCACGACTCGTCGACGGCCGCGCTGATCGACTGGTACCGCACCCACCGCGCCCGCTGACGGCCCGGCGAGCGGAGCCGGTCCGGGTCAGGGCACGCGGGCGAACAGCGCCGACAGGTAGGCGCCCTCGGGGAACCCGATCGGGTGATCGATCGCGTGGTCGGTCCGGCGCTCGATCCGCAGGGGCCGGTCGGCCAGACCCGCAGCGCGGGTGACGGCACGCTCGAGGTCGTCGGCGGTCACCCGGCTGCTGCACGAGCACTGCACCAGCAGCCCGCCGCGGCGCAGCACCGGCATCGCGAGCGTGGTGAGCATGGCGTAGGCGCGCAGTGCGGCAGGTACCTGGTCGGCCCTCGACGCGAATGCCGGCGGGTCGATGATGACGACGTCGAACCGCTCGCGGGCCGCGGCAAGTTCGCGCAGTACCTCGAACGCGTCGCCGACGATCGAGCGGTGCGTGCAGGCTGCCACCTTGGGCAGGTGCGCGTTGCGGGCGAGGTTTCGCTCGGCCACGGCGAGCGTCGGCGCGCTGAGGTCGACGGACACGACGTCGGCAGCGCCTCCCGCTGCAGCGTGCACGGTGAAGCCTCCGGTGCTGGCGAACAGGTCGAGTACCCGACGACCTGCCACCATGCCGGCGACCAGCGCTCGGTTGTCGCGCTGATCCAGGAAGTGGCCTGTCTTCTGCCCTGTCACGACGTCAGCCTCGAACCACAGTCCGTGCTCGGTGAACGCGACGGGACCGTCCGGTGCCGTGCCGAGCAGGACGTCGCCGTCCTCGAGTCCGTGCAGGTGAGCCTCGGGCAGCGAGCGGCCGAGCCGCAGCACGACGGCGTCGGGGTGCAGGTGCTCGTCGACGACCGCCAGGATGTCGTCGAGGTGCGGCACCCACGCCACCGAGTACAGCTTGAGCACGAGCGTTCGGTCGTAGCGGTCGAGCACGAGTCCCGGCATGCGGTCGTTCTCGCCGTGGACGAGCCGGTACCCGGTGGTGTCACCGCGGTCGGCGAGCGGTGCGCGGCGGGCGAGTGCCTCGCCGAGCCGCGCCGCCCAGAACGCGCGGTCGATCGCCGTCGGCCGGCCGGCGTGCAACACGCGGACACGAATGACGCTGGTGGGGTCCCACAGGCCGATCGCAGCGAACTGTCGGTCGTCGTCGAAGAGCACTGCGAGGTCGCCGGGGGCGCCGTCGTGGGACACCGAGACGATCGACTTGTCGTACACCCACGGGTGCCGGGCCCGCACCTGGCGGAGCGCATCGGGTGTCACCCGGACCGCCAGGCGTCGATCGGACGGCCGGGGGAGACGGGATCGGGACACGCAGGCAGGGTACGGCCGGCCCTGCCGCAACCGGTGGATGTCATCGGCTGGCGCATCGGGCAGACTCACGACCATGACGACAGCGGCTGGAATCGAACGGGTGGGCGTGATCGGCGCCGGTCTGATGGGGTCGGGCATCGCCGAGGTGTGTGCCCGCGCAGGCCTCCACGTGATGGTCCGCGAGATCGACGCGGCGGCGTGCGAACGCGGTCGCGACCGCCTCGTCAGCAGCCTCGACCGCGCCGTGCGCAACGGCAAGGCCACGGAGGCCGAGCGCGACGCCGCGGTCGCGAACCTGCACTTCACCACCGACTTCGCCGACCTCGCCGACCGCCAGCTCGTGGTCGAGGCGGTGGTCGAGGACGAGGCACTCAAGACCTCCGTGTTCCGCGAGCTCGACCGTCACGTCACCGATCCGACGGCGGTCCTCGCCAGCAACACCAGCTCGATCCCGATCATGAAGCTCGGAATCGCGACGCAGCGACCCGAGCAGGTCATCGGTATCCACTTCTTCAACCCGGTACCGGTGCTGCGCCTCGTCGAGCTCGTCACGTCGCTGCTCACCTCCGTCGACACCGCCACGCGCGCCGAGACCTTTGCTGCCGAGGTGCTGCACAAGCGGGTCATCCGCAGCCAGGACCGGGCGGGGTTCGTGGTCAACGCGCTGCTCATCCCGTACCTGCTGTCGGCCATCCGCATGATGGAGTCGGGCTTCGCGACGGCCGACGACATCGACAGCGGCATGGTCGAGGGCTGCAACCACCCGATGGGGCCGCTGCGCCTCACCGACCTCATCGGGCTCGACACCACGATGGCCGTGGCCGAGAGCCTGTACGCCGAGTTCAAGGAGCCGCTGTACGCGCCGCCGCCGCTGCTGTCACGCATGGTCGAGGCGGGACTGCTCGGGCGCAAGTCGGGACGCGGCTTCTACGACTATCACGCAGGTGGTCGCTGAGCCGTGGCAGAGGCCCTCGAGCGCGTCACGAATCTGCTCGCGCTGCTGCTCTCGGCGCGCACGCCCATCACGCTCGCCGAGATCGGCAACGAGCTCGCGGACTACTACCCGCCCGGCGAGGTCGCGCTGCGTGGCGCGTTCGAGCGCGACAAGAAGTTGCTGCGTGACATCGGCATCCCGATCGAGACCGAGGTGTTCGGAGGCAACGACGCCGGCAAGACCGGGTACCGCATCGACCGTCGGCGCTACGAGCTTGCCGACCTCGACCTCGCCGACGACGAGCGCGCCGCACTCGAACTGGCGGTTGCGGCCGCGCGGCTGTCGAAGGCCGAGTTCGGGCTGCTCAAGCTGGGCGGGGCGCGCAGCAGCTCGATGGTGATGGCCAACGTGCCGCACGTCGAGTGCCTGCCGGTACTGCGCGAGGCGACGGCGGCGTCCGCCGAGGTGACGTTCCGCTACCACGGCTCCGAGCGCATCCTGCAGCCGTATGTCCTGTTGCTGCGCGAGGGGTTCTGGTACGTCATCGGTCGCGACGTCGGTCGCGGCGAGCAGCGCACGTACCGCGCCGACCGCATCGAGGGTTCGGTCACGATGGGCGGGCCCGGTGCATTCACCCGACCGACCGACTTCGATGCACGGACCGCCTTCCCGGCCGACGCCGGGTTGTTGGGTGACGAGCCCGACTCGATGGCGACCGTGCTCGTGCGCGGCCGTCGACCCGGTCACGAGCACGAGCTGGGCTCGGTCGTCGAGCAGCGGCCTGACGGCTCGATCGTCGTCGAGGTGCCGTGCGCCAACCGCGACGCGTTCCGCTCGTGGTTGTTCGGGTGGGGAACCGATGCCGAGGTGCTCGGCCCGCCGGACGTCCGCGCCGACGTGGTCGCGTGGCTGCAGGCGATGGCGGGCCAGCGATGACGCCTCGTCGCGGCCCGCGCTCGACCGCCGAGAGACTGCGTGGCCTGCTCGTGATGCTGCCCTGGCTCGCCGAGCGGCGCCAGGTGCCTGTTGGCGAGATGGCGGCACAGTTCGGCCTCACCGAGGACGAACTGGTCAAGGACCTCGACCTCGCGTCGATGTGCGGTCTCCCACCGTTCCTCGACGAACTGATCGACGTCTACTTCGAGGAAGGCATCGTCCATCTCGGCGTGCCGCGGTTCTTCAACCGGTCACTGCAGTTGACGTCCGACGAGGGCTTCCAGTTGCTTGCCGCGGCGCGTGTCGCCATGGAGATACCCGGCGCCGACCGGCACGGTGCGCTCGCCCGCGCACTCGACAAACTGGGCGCAGCGCTCGGTGAGATCGGCCTCGAGGTCGACGAGCACCGGCCGGAGGTGACCGATCGGGTCACCGATGCGATCCGCCGCTGCGAGCGCGTGCACCTGTCGTACTGGAGCCGCGGCGAGGACCGCACCGAGCGCGACATCACCCCGCGCCGCATGTTCATCGACCGCGGCAACTGGTACCTGATCGCGGACGACCACTCCAAGGACGAGGAGCGGATCTTCCGCATCGACCGCATCGATGGCTGGCAACCGCTCGGCGAGTACGACGACCCGCGAGAGGTCGACGTGCCTGCGACCGACGAGTGGTTCCGCGAGACGTCGCTGCCGATCGTCACCATCGAGGTCGGTGCGAGCGGCGGATGGGTGGTCGAGCGCTACCCGACCCGTCGTGCCGAGCCCATCGCCGGCGGGTGGCGGATCGACGTCACCGTGGCGCGCGAGGACTGGCTCGGCGAGCTGATGCTGCGGCTGGGCCCGACAGCCAGGGTCGTGGCGCCTGCCGACATGGTCGATGTCGGTGCACGCGCGGCGCGTGAACTGCTGGCGATCTACGAGCGCACCGCCTAGTGCGGCACCGGTAGGGCGGCCTAGCGGGCCGTGGGCAGCGCGGCGAGCTGCTCGGTGCTGGTGATGCCGTGATCGTGCAACAGGTGCGGGAACAGCGCGGCTGTCGCCTCGGCATCGGCGAGTGCGTCGTGGGCATTGACGAGGTCGATGCCGCGCCGGGCGCACGCGTCGACGAGCCGGTGGGAGAGCTGGCGACCGGGGTCGAGCGACCGTGACAGCTGCAGCGTGCACAGCGGTCGGTCGAGTGGCAGGTCGATGCCGGCGCGAGCAGCCTCGGCGCGCAGGAAGGCCAGGTCGAACGGGGCATTGTGCGCGACGACACGAGTGCCGGCCAGCCGGCGGGCGAGCTCGCCGAACGCACGACGGGGGCGGGGAGCGAGGACGAGGTCACGGCGACGGATGCCGTGCACGTCGGACGGGCCGACGCTGCGCCAGATGGCGAGTCCAGGACCGACGAGCGTGGCCCAGCGATCCAGCACCGTGCCGTTGCCGTCGATCGTGACGAGACCGATCTGCAGGACCCGGTGCCGGGTCGGGGGGCGGCCCGAGGTCTCGACGTCGACAACGGAGAACCGTTCGTCGACGAGTGATCGGGCCACGGCGGTCACCCTAGGTCAGGGCTGCGACATGCCGACGGCGGCGGGCGACTCGGGGGGTCAGCCACCCGCCGCCATCGTGGGGGAGCCGTACTGCGCAGCGGCGGTTCAGGCGCGCATGGCGCGTGCCCGCACGCCGATCGGCGCCGACACGGTGAAGCCTGCGAGGTGACGCTCCTCCTCGCTCTCGCCCGCCCAGAAGCCGTACTCGTGGTTGAGGCGGGCAAAGGTGCGGCACTCGTCGAGCACCGGGCAGGCGAGGCACAGACGACGGGCCTTCGCCTCGCGGCGCTCGCGGGCCTGGGGGCGCTCGGCGCGGGGCGGGAAGAACAGCGGTGTGTGTCCCTTGCAGGCGGCGTCGTCCATCCAGGACGTGTCGCCGGTGGGTGCGGGTTCTCCGACGATCTGCAGTGCGGCCATGTGTCCTCGTCTCGGCGTCGTGATTTAGCACTAACTGATGGTCATGCTAAATGAAAAACCGGGCAGGTCAAGCATTTCCGCGAGAAATCTGTCAATCGCGGCGATCAACGACGCCAATTGCTCGCCGGAGGGCCTGGGCGTGCGCCGGCGGGTCGACCAGGTGCATGGGGGATCGGGCGTGACCGCGTCGAGGGCTGGCCGCAGTCGTGGACGCCGGCGCCGGCTGCGAGGCGTTGCCGACCGGGCAGGGCGAGGAGGGGCCTAGAGGAGCTCGGCGGCGAGGCTCGCCACCGTGCTGCGTTCGCACGCCGTCAGCGTGACGTGCCCGAAGCACGGCTGTCCTTCGAACGCCTGGATGAGCACGGCCAGGGCGTTGTTCGACTCGCCGAGGTACGGGGCGTCGATCTGGCTGGTGTCGCCGGTGAACACCACCTTGGTGCCCTCGCCCACGCGGGTGAGCACCGTCTTCAGCGTGGTGGGCTCGAGGTTCTGGGCCTCGTCGACCACGACCATCTGTCGGTGCAGGCTGCGGCCGCGCAGGAAGGTGACCGACTCGAGCGACAGCTGGTTGTGGTGCACGAGGTCGTCGATGAGCCGGGTCGCGTCCTGCGCACTGCGCTGGTCGGTGAGCGCCACGATGGCGTCGTGGATCGCCGACATCCACGGGTCGAGCTTCTCGTCGAGCCCGCCCGGTAGGAACCCGACGTCGGCGCGGCCGACCGGGACGAGCGGTCGGTAGACGGCGAGCCGCTCGTAGCGGCGCTGCTCGACGACCTGCTCGAGCCCGGCCGCGATGGCGAGCAGCGTCTTGCCGGTTCCGGCGCGGCCGTCGAGGGCGACGATGCTGACGTCGGGATCGAGCAGCAGCTCGAGCGCGAACCGCTGTTCCTTCGACCGGGCGCGCAGGCCCCATGCCTCGGGGGCGCCGTGGCCGAGCGACTCGAGCAGGTCGCCGCGGCGGCGCGCGAGCGCGGACTGCGAGCCGGCGCGCACGACGGCGAAGCCGTTCTCGTGGAGTGCCGCGCCACCCTCGACGTCTCCCACCGGGACGTCGCCGGTGCCGAAGAGTCGATCGATGGTCGGGTGGTCTGCCTCGAGCGTGGTCCAGCCGGCAGGCCGCGAGTCGCTGCGTCGGCCGATCGGTTGGTGGGCGCGAGCCTCGAGGCCGAGGTGCGCCGCCTTGATGCGCAGCGCAGCGTCGTTCGACACCATCGTGGTGGGGGCGTGCAGCGCCTGGCCCAGTGCGGCCCCGATGATGCGGTTGTCGGGGATGGCCGGGTCGAGACCGTGCTCGGTGAGGATGTGGCGCTGGATGCCGTTGAGTTCGACACGGAGCGTGCCGGTGCCCGACGAGCCCACCGCCACTGGCGATCCGAGCGAACCACCGGCCCGCAACCGCATGTCCTCGATGGTGCGGAGCGCCGTGCGTGCGGCGCGGCCGACGTCGTCGGGGCGGGTCTTCAGGCCGTCGAGTTCCTCGATGACCGTGAACGGCACGACGATGTCGACGTCACCGAATCCCTCGAGGCATCCCGGATCGCCGATGAGCACCGACGTGTCGAGCACCAGGCGGGTGCGGGCGGGCGAGTCGGGTGCGGGGGACGCGTCGTGATGCGCGCGTCCGGCGACGAGATCGGTCAACGCCACTCCAGTCGTGAGGCTCGGAGAGAGGTGTCTGTCGACAACGTTCGCGTTCTAGCCGACGCGCCGCCTCGGGTGGTGGATACCCGTCACGGTCAGCGGACGCGCGGAGGCCACGCGCGGGTAAGTGCAAATGCAACGACGAGAATGCTTGTAATCCGCGCGGAAACCTTGTTCCATGTCCGGAAGTAACAGCCTTGTTACATCAAGAACCGGTACCCGGAGGTATCACCTACATGACCAAAGCAGAGCTCATCGACGCAGTGGCCGCAGCCGCAGGTGTGACGAAGGCCGATGCGGAGCGCACGGTCGGCGCGTTCTTCGACATCGTCGTGTCGTCGACCAAGAAGGGCGACAAGGTGGCGTGGCCCGGCTTCGGCTCGTTCAGCACGTCGAAGTCGGCCGCCCGTACCGGTCGCAACCCGCAGACCGGCGCCGAGGTCAAGATTGCGGCGTCGACCCGCATGAAGTTCACGGCCAGCAGCACGCTGAAGGCCGCGCTCAACCCGGGCAAGAAGTAATCCCAATCCCACCAACCAACAATCCACCCAACAGGAAGGAAACTTCAGTGGCAGCAGCAAAGAAGGCAACGGCCAAGAAGGCCGCCAAGAAGGCACCCGCCAAGAAGGCAGCCAAGAAGGCCGTGAAGAAGGCCGCCAAGAAGGCACCCGCCAAGAAGGCAGCCAAGAAGGCCGTGAAGA
>JBMSSR010000063.1:0-12632 GCA_049424465.1 Ilumatobacteraceae bacterium | reverse complement strand
GACAACGGGGTGTGACACCACGAGGAGGCTATCGGCGGCCACCGAGCACACCGGTAGCCTCGGGACCGTGACGGTCGACCGCGTCCTGCTCGCTGAACCACGGGGGTTCTGCGCCGGCGTCGAGATGGCGATCAAGGCCCTGGCGTGGATGGTGCGCAGTTTCGAGCCGCCGGTGTACTGCTACCACGAGATCGTGCACAACAAGATCGTGGTGCAACGCTTCGAGGCCCAGGGCGTGGTGTTCGTCGACGACATCGACGAGGTCCCACCCGGGCGGCCGATCATGCTGTCCGCGCACGGCTCCGCGCCGGAGGTCGTGGCGGCGGCCCGGGCCCGCGGCAGTTACGTCGTCGACTCGGTGTGCCCACTCGTCACCAAGGTGCACCACGAGGTGAAAGTACGAGCCGGCAAGGGCTACCGCATCGTCTACGTCGGTCACGAGGGCCACGAGGAGGCAGTCGGCACCATGGCGGTCGCGCCCCACGCGATCAGCCGGGTCGAGAGTGTCGACGAGGTCGCCGCCCTGCCGGACTTCGACGAGCCGGTCGCACTCCTCGCCCAGACCACCCTCTCGCACCGCGACTGGGACGGCGTCGCGGTTGCGGTTCGCGAGCGGTACCCGGATGTGTGGTCGCCGGGGCGCAGCGACCTGTGCTTCGCGACCACGAACCGACAGTCGGCGCTCATGGCGATGGCACCGCGGTGCGATGCCATCATCGTCATCGGGTCGTCGAACTCGTCCAACACCCGGGCGCTCGAGAAGCTCGCCATCGCCGCAGGCTGCCGCGACGTGTACCGCGTCAACACGGTCGCCGAGCTGCCGACCGACCTGCGCGGCACGGTGGGCGTCACGGCAGGCGCCTCTGCACCCGAGGAGCTCGTCGACGAGATCATCTCGTTCCTCGCGCCGACCGACGGTGTCGAACGGTTGCGCGTCACCGACGAGGACGAGTACTTCCCCCCGCCCCGGCACCTCCGCGACCTCCAGTCCGCGATCGGCGTCGCTGCCTCGGCGATGGTCGGCGGCCGGGTCGAGCATTCATCGTCATTCGACGACCGGTCGCTCGCGGCCAGCCATGTGCTCAGCGCTCTCCGCGAGCCCTGACGCTCGGGCGTAGCCTGCGCCCATGCTCTCGCCGTCGCTGTCGACCGTTCGCCTGTTCCTGCACGTCATGGCCGCCGCGGTCTGGGTCGGTGGACAGTTCGCGCTGGCGGGCATCGTGCCCACGCTGCGCCGGGTCGCTCCCGACTCGACCACGGCGGTCGCGAAGGCGTTCGCACGGGTCGCGTGGCCGGCGTTCGTCGTGCTCGTCGTCACCGGCGTCTGGAACCTGATGGCCATCGACGTCACGAGCCTCTCCAGCGATGCAGCCGGCACGGTCCTGGCGCACCTCGCACTCGGAGTGCTGTCGGGCATGTTCGTGGCGGTCCACTCGTACGGGTCGAGCAAGGCCGCCCTCGCGATCGGCGGCGCGCTCGGCGCGCTGACCGCCGTTGCCGCGCTCTTCCTCGGCATCCTTGCGCACGGCACCGGCCTCGCCTGAACGGCGCGACGCCGGTCAGTTCCGCGGCACCTTGCTCCACGCGATGTCGCGGTCGACCCTGACGTCGCCGGGAAGCCCGAGCACCCGCTCGCCGAGGATGTTCAGCATCACCTCGGTGGTGCCGCCCTCGATCGAGTTGGCCCGGCTGCGCAGGAACGCCTTCTGCGGTGTCGCGTACTCCATCGCGTGCTCGGGGCGGACCATCTCGTAACTGCCGTACAGCAGCCCGTCCGCACCCATCAGGTCGATGAGGCACTCGTAGATGTCCTTGTTGAGGTTCGCCGACGCCATCTTGCTGATGCTGCCCTCGGGTCCCGGGTCGCCGAGCTTGCGGTTCTGGTTGGCGCGGATGTTGGTGAGCCGCAGTGTCTCCGCGCGGATCCACAGCTGCATCACCCGGTCTCGCGTGCTGGCGTCCTTCTTCCAGTCGGGTGCACCCGCCCAGGTCGACATCAGGTGGGCGATCGTGCCCGAGCCGCGCTGCGGAATCGTGCCGCCGATCGACACACGCTCGTTCATCAGTGTCGTGAGGCTGACGCGCCACCCGTCGCCCGGCTGTCCCAGCATCTCTCGATCGTGGATGCGCGTGTCGGTGAAGTAGACCTCGTTGAACTCGGCCTCGCCGGTCATCTGACGCAGCGGTCGGACGTCGACTGTGGGGTCGTGCATGTCGACGACGAACGCAGTGAGGCCTGCGTGCTTGACGGCATCGGGGTCGGTGCGCACCACCAGCAGACCCCAACGCGACAGGTGCGCCAGCGTCGTCCACACCTTCTGGCCGTTGACGACCCACTCGTCACCGTCGCGCACACCCCGCGACGAGAGGCCTGCGAAGTCGCTGCCCGAGCCGGGCTCGCTGAACAGCTGGCACCAGATCTCCTCGCCGGTGAACAGCGGGCGCAGGTAGCGGCGCTTCTGCTCCTCACTGCCCCACACCGCGACCGTCGGGCCGCACATGCCATGACCGATCGGATTGCGGTACATCGGGTTGGGAGCGCCTGCCGCAGCCGTCCGCTCGTTGACCGTGCGCTGCAACTTGGCATTGAGCCCGAGCCCTCCGTGGCCCTCGGGGAAGTGCACCCACGCCAGTCCGCGGTCGAACTGGGCGCCGAGGAAGGTGACCGGGTCGGTCGACCGCGGCGGGAACTCGCGGAGCAGGTCGTCGACGAGGGCGCCGACCCGGGCCTCGTCAGTGCTGTGCTGCGACTCGACGACCGTCATGGTTCCTCCGGGGTGGTCGGCGGGCACCGGGCCCGTGCTGCGACGCGACACCCGGATCGTACCGACGCAGTGGTCGCAGTGCCGAACCCGGCGAGGGCCCCGGCGTCGCTCTCGGAACATGGCGTGGGGTACCTTCGCCGGCATGTTCCCCGGCGCGTACCTCGAGGCCACTCCCGACAAGCCCGCAGTCGTCATGGGCGGCAGCGGGTTCACGCAGACGTTCGCCGAGCTCGATGCCGCGGCGAACCGGCTCAGCCACGTGCTGCGCGCCGCCGGCGTGCACCCGGGCGACCATGTCGCGATCTGCATGGAGAACCATGACCGATTCCTCGAGGTGGTGTGGGGCTGCCACTACGCCGGCGCGGTCTACACCTGCGCGTCGAGCCGGCTCACCAGCGGGGAACTGGCGTACATCATCAACGACTGCCGGGCGAAGGTGTTCATCACGTCGCACTACAAGGCCGAGCAGGCCGCCGAGATCCTTCCCGAGATCGGTGGCGTCGGGCTGCGGCTGATGCTCGACGGGACGGTGGACGGCTACGACACGTACGAGGCACTCGTCGCCGAACAGCCAGCCTCGCCGCTGACCGGCGAGCGGGTCGCCGGCAGCGACATGCTCTACTCGTCGGGAACCACCGGCAAGCCGAAGGGCGTCACGAGCCAGTTCGTCGCGAAGCCGCTCGAGACCTCGGCCATCGGTGTCACCGCACTGCTGCAGATGCTGTTCGGCGGGTCGGGCGCCAGCACCTACCTGTCGCCGGCACCGCTGTATCACGCTGCTCCCCTGCGCTTCTGCCTCGCGATGCACCAGCTCGGTGCCACGGTCGTCGTGATGGAGCACTTCGAGCCGGCGGAGTACCTCCGCCTGGTCGAACGCCACCGGGTGACGCACTCGCAGATGGTCCCGACGATGTTCGTTCGACTGCTCAAGCTCGACGAGTCGGTCCGTCGCAGCGCCGATGTGTCGAGCCTCGAGTGCGTCATCCACGCCGCAGCACCATGTCCCGTGCCGGTGAAGCAGCAGATGATCGAGTGGTTCGGTCCGAAGATCCACGAGTACTACGCCGGTACCGAGGGCAACGGATTCGTGTACTGCAACAGCGACATGTGGCTCGCACACCCCGGCACCGTCGGCACGCCGATCGGCTGTGTCGTGCGCGTGTGTGGCGACGACGGCGAGGAACTGCCCCGTGGCGAGAGCGGCACCATCTACTTCGAGGGTGGCGCTCAGTTCGAGTATCACAATGACCCCGAGAAGACGCGGGGCTCGCGCCATCCCAGCCAGCCGTGGAGCACGCTGGGCGACGTCGGCTACCTCACCGAGGACAACTTCCTGTTCCTCACCGACCGCAAGGCGTACATGATCATCACGGGTGGGGTGAACGTGTACCCGCAGGAGGCCGAGAACGTGCTCGTCACCCATCCGAAGGTGATCGATGCAGCAGTGCTCGGCGTGCCCAACGACGACTTCGGCGAGGAGGTCAAGGCAGTCGTGCAGCCACTCACGATGCCCTCGACCCCAGAGGAGGCTGCCGCCCTCGCCAGCGAGTTGATCGCGTTCTGCCGCAGCCAACTCGCCGACGTCAAGTGCCCGCGCTCGGTCGACTTCCGGGCGGAGCTCCCTCGCCACCCGACCGGCAAGCTCTACAAGCGCCTGCTCAAGGACGAGTACTGGGCCGCCAGCGGCCGCACGATCTGACCGTCGACGCAGCGCTCAGGAGAGCACGACCATCTTGATCTCGGTCATCTCGCGGACGCTGAAGGCCGGGCCCTCGCGCGTGTTGCCGCTGTCGCGCAGGCCACCGTACGGCTGCTGATCGGCTCGCCACGTCGGTACCTCGTTGACGAGCACGCCGCCGAAGTCGAGCGCACGCACCGTCGAGAGCGCTGTCGTGACATTGCTCGTGAAGATCGCTGCCTGCAGGCCATAGCGGCTGTCGTTCGCCATCTCGATCGCGTCGTCGAGCCGGTCGTACGACTGCACGGCGACCACCGGCCCGAAGACCTCGAGCGCGCACACCTTCATGTCGTGGCGCGCATTGGCGACGACGGTCGGGCGCAGTACGCCGTCGGCCCCGCATGAGCCACCCGTCGCGATCGTCGCGCCCTGCGCCGAGGCCTCGTCGACCCACGCCGTGACGCGGTCGGTCTCGCCGCGAGAGATGAGCGACGAGACATCGGTCGCCTCGTCCATCGGGTCGCCGACCACCAGCGTCTCGACGTGACGCACCAACTCGGCCGTGAACTCGTCGGCGATGCTCGAGTGCACGAAGATGCGCTGGGTGCTGATGCAGCTCTGGCCGGCATGGCTGAAGCCGGCCACCTTGATCTTCGCCGCCGCAGTGCGCCAGTCGCCGTCGGGTTCGATGATGACCGGTGCATTGTTGCCGAGCTCGAGCCCGACTCGCTTGCGCGGCGCCCGCGCACGAATCGCCCAGCCCACCTCGGGGGATCCGGTGAACGTGATGAGCGCAACGTCGGGATGATCGACGAGCGCGTTGCCGACGGTGCTGCCCCCACCGGTGACGACCTGGAGGTGATCGGCCGGCAGACCGCACTCGTCGACGAGCATCTTCGCCAGCGCCAGCGAACTGAAGGGCGTCTGCGACGCGGGCTTGAGCACGACCGGGCACCCCGCCGCGATCGCAGGCCCCACCTTGTGCACGACGAGGTTGAGCGGGAAGTTGAACGGTGCGATCGCGCCCACCACACCGATCGGCACACGGAGGGTGAAGCCGAGTTTGCCCTCGCCTGCCGGGATGGCGTCGAGCGGGATCATGTCGCCGCTGAGCGTCCGTGCCTCGGCGGCGGCGAACTGGAACGTCCCGACGGCTCGCTCGGCCTCGACCCTCGCCGTGCGGATCGGCTTGGCGGCCTCGCGGGCGATGATCGCGGCGAACTCGTCGCGGCGGGCCGCGAGGCGCTGCGCAGCGCGGTCGAGGATCTCGGCCCGCTTCCACAGCGGCAGGGGCGACGCGAGCGCCGCCCTGGCCCGTGCGACTGCAGCGTCGACGTCGGCCGCGGTCATCGCGGGGATTTCGCCGATCACGGCGTCGTCGTAGGGCGAGCGAACGACAATGGTCGACGGTGTGGCGCCAGTGGTCATGTCGCCGACGATACTTGAGGTGATGCAGCGACGAACCCACCCGTACCTCGACTGGGACGGGCCGATCGCATGGGCCCACCGAGGTGGTGCCAGTGATCAGCCCGAGAACACGATGCCGGCGTTCGAGTACGCGGTCGGCCTCGGCTACCGATACGTGGAGACCGACGTGCAGGTCACCGCTGACGGTGTCCTGGTCGCGTTCCACGATGACGACCTCTCACGCACGTGTGGTCGACCCGGCCGTATCAGCCGGCTGCCGTGGCGCGAGGTCCAGACTGCCCGGGTCAGCGGCCAGGCACCCATCCCCCTGCTCGAGGACCTGCTCGGCGCATGGCCCAACCTGCGGGTGAACATCGACTGCAAGAGCGATGCCGCAGTCGCGGCACTGGTGTCAACGCTGCGTCGTTGTGCCGCACTGCCCCGCGTCGCCGTCGGGGCATTCGATGACCGCCGCCTCCGGCGCCTGCGGGCGCAGCTCGGTGACGAGCTGTGCACCTCGCTCGGACCCGTGGGCGTGGCTGCATTGCGCGCCGGGCTGCCCGGGCACGGCCTCAACCGCGGCGCCCACGCCGCTCAGGTACCCGTCCGCCAGGGCCCGGTCAGGGTCGTCGACGACTCGTTCGTGCGGCGTGCCCACGCACGCGGCCTGCACGTCCACGTCTGGACGATCGACGATGCGGCCGAGATGAACCGCCTGCTCGACCTCGGTGTCGACGGGCTGATGACCGACCGGCCCGCTGTGCTGCGCAGCGTGCTCGAGACACGAGGAGCATGGACATGAGCGCCCCCTTCCATTCGACGAGGGCGCCCCGCCACGTCGTCGCCACCGCCGACCAACTGGCGACGCAGGCAGGACTTGCGGCGCTCTCGCTCGGCGGGAACGCGGTCGATGCCGCACTTGCCGCGAACGCAGCGATCGCGGTGACGGGGCCCCACCTGTGCGGCATGGGCGGCGACCTGTTCGCACTGGTGCACATCGAGGGTGAGGTGTACTGCCTCAACGCGAGCGGACGCGCCGGCAGCGGCGCGTCCTCCGCCGCACTGCGCCGCGAGGGGCGCCACTGGATGCCGTTCCGCCACGACATCCGTGCGGTCACGGTGCCGGGGTGCGTCGATGGGTGGGTCGCGCTCCATCAGCGGTTCGGCACCCTGCCCCTCTCGACCCTCTTCGCGCCCGCCATCGGTCTCGCCGAACACGGATTCCCTGCGAGCCCGCTGCTCGTCGGCGCCGTGGGGGCGCTCGACGACCGATCACGGCCGAACTTCCGCGAACTCGTGAGCCAGGCTCGCCGACCGGGCGCGCGCGTCCGCCGGCCAGGCCTGGCGCGCACGCTGCGGGCGATCGCCGACGGCGGGCGCGATGCCTTCTACCTCGGAGAGTTCGGCGCAGGCCTGCGCGCACTGGGCCCTGCGTGGTACGACGAGGGCGACCTCGCCGCGCCGGGTGCCACCTGGGTCGACGCGCTGTCGCACGACGCCTTCGGCGTGCGGTTGCACACCGTGCCGCCCAACTCGCAGGGGTACCTCGCCCTCGGCGGGGCAGCGTTGGTGTCCGCACTGGTGACCAGCGGTCGACTCCCCACCGACGCGGACGACGCCCACTGGGCCCACCTGCTCGTCGAGGCGGCGACTGCGGCCGGCCACGACCGACCGGACGTCCTCCATGCCGATGCCGACGGCCACTCACTGCTCGAGCGGATCGACGCCCGTCTCGGCATGATCGGCGACCGGGCGTCCCGGCGGCCGGTCGCCGGTTCGCCGGGCGACACCACGTACCTGTGCACCACCGACGAGCACGGCAATGGTGTCTCACTGATCCAGTCGAACGCGGCAGGCTTCGGGTCGCATCTCGTGGAGCAGTCCACGGGCATCAACCTCCACAACCGCGGGCTCGGCTTCAGCATCGTCGAGGGGCACCCTGCCGAGATCCGGCCCGGTGCCCGTCCACCGCACACGCTGTCGCCGCTCCTCGTCACCGACGACGACGGCCTGCGCTCGGTCCTCGGCACCATGGGCGGCGATGCACAGCCGCAGATCCTGCTCCAGGTGCTCACGCGACTGTTCTCGCACGGCCAGTCCCCGGCCACGGCCATCCACGCAGGACGGTGGGCCCTGCAGGGTCCTGTCACCGGCTTCGACACGTGGACCGCGGCCGAGGGACCCGTGCTGACCGTCGAGGGCCATGCACCGACCGAGTGGGCATCGTCGCTTGCGGCGCGCGGCCACCGCGTCGAGGTTCGTCCCTCCTTCGACGACGAGTTCGGCCACGCGCAGGCCATCGTGCGCGACGACGAGGGGTTCTGGGTGGGTGCAGCCGACCCACGAGCGCACGTCGCGAGCGCAGCAGGTGGCTGATGCGAGTCATGTCACCGGCGGTGACGGTGCCGGGCGGGGCGCTCGACTCCCATCGGCGGCCTACCCTTCGGAGATGCACCACCACGCTCCGCTGACGATCGTCGACGCAACCCTCGCGGACGGCACCTGCACCTCCCTGCGGATCGTCGACGGCATCGTCGTCGAGCACGGCGCGGCGCCACACGACGGTGACGAGGTACTCGACGCGGGGCGGGCGCTCGCGCTCCCGGCGCTCGCCGAGGCGCACGCCCATCTCGACAAGGCGTTCCTGTCGGAGATCGTCCCGAACGAGACCGGCGACCTGATGGGTGCGATCGAGGGGATCATGTCGCACGCCCATCTCATCACGGCTGATGGGACGCTCGAGCGGGTCGAGCGTGCCGCCCGGACGATCGCCGCGCACGGCGCCACACACATCCGCACTCACGTCGACGTGCGCCACGACAACCGACTCGCCTCGGTCCACGCCGTCGTCGCCGTTCGCGAACGCCTTCGCGACCTCATCGACATCGAGATCGTGGCGCTCAGCGACTGGCCGATCAGCGGGCCCGACGGAGCCGACCAGCGCGCGCTGCTGCGCGATGCGCTCGCCGCAGGTGCCGATCTCGTCGGTGGGTGCCCACACCTCGACCCGCAACCAGAGCCGGCGCTCGAGGCATTCCTCGAGGTCGCCGCCGATGCCGGCGTCGCGGTCGACCTGCACACCGACGAGCACACCGATCCGTCGCGCTCGACCCTCGAGCACCTCGCCCGGCGCATCCTCGCCACCGGCTTCGACCGAACGGTCACGGCGAGCCACTGCGTCAGCCTCGGCATGATGAGCGAGTCCGAGCAACGGCGCATCGGCGCACTCCTCGCCGAGGCCGGGGTCCACGTCGTCGCACTCCCCGCCTCGAACCTGTACCTGCAGGGCCGCGACCTGCAGCAGGCGATGCCGCGGGCGCTCACGGCGATCCGCTCGCTGCGCGCCGAGGGAGTCGACGTCGCGGCCGGGTGGGACAACCTCCAGGACCCCTTCAACCCGATGGGTCGGGGCGATTGCCTCGAGACGGCGTCATTGATGGTGATGGCCGGCCACCTGCTCCACGACGAGGCACTCGACACCGTCACCAACGCCACCCGCCGACTGATGGGTCTCCCACCCGCCGGCACGGACGTCGGCATGGTCGCCGACCTCGTGCTGGTGCGTGCCCAGACCGTGCGTGCCGCACTCGCGGCTGGGCCGATGCCCCGCACGGTCGTGCGCCGCGGGCAGGTGCTCGGACCTGCGCTCGGCGCCCCCTGAGCGCCGGGGCCCGATGGCGACGGGACGTCGCGGATGGGTGCCCGCCGCCGACTAGGTTCGCGTGTGTCCGGGGTCATGGGGGTCGGTCGGCAGTCCACCGTTCGGGTCCCGCCCCGAGCGGATCACCGCCCCGCTCTCGACGATCGGACAAAAAGTTCACATGAGCGACGCAGACGGACACCGGCAGCGGTGATCTCGTATGGTCAGGGGGAATGATGACGTCGACAGCCAGCGTGCCCGTGGGAGCGGGCCCCGCGCCGACAGGCGGACCGGTACTCCGGTTCCGCAACCTGTCGATGGTGTTCCCTGACGGCACCCATGCCGTCGACTCCGTCAGCTTCGACGTCCAGCCCGGAGAGTTCGTGACGGTGGTCGGCCCGTCAGGCTGCGGCAAGAGCACCCTGTTGCGCATTGCGTCGGGGCTGCAGCCGCACACCGGCGGCACGTGCGAGGTCGATCGATCGAGCATCGGGTACGTGTTCCAGGACCCGACCCTGCTGCCGTGGCGGACCGTGCGGCGCAACGTCGAGCTGAACGCCGAGCTGCAGGGCGTCGACAAGGCACAGCGCGCCGCCAAGGCCGAGAAGGCAATCCAACTGGTCAATCTCGTCGGCCACGAGAACAAGTACCCCAAGCAGCTGTCCGGTGGCATGAAGATGCGCTGTTCGCTCGCCCGCTCGCTCGTGCTGCGCCCGAAGGTGTTCCTGTTCGACGAGCCATTCGGCGCCCTCGACGAGATCACCCGAGAGCGCCTCAACGACGAACTGCTCAGCCTCTTTGCCACCGAACAGTTCGCAGGGTTGTTCATCACGCACAGCATCCAGGAGGCGGTCTTCCTGTCGACCCGAGTGCTCGTGATGTCGGCCCGTCCAGGTCGACTCATCGGTGACTACAAGGTCCCGTTCGCGTTCCCCCGCGCCCACGACCTTCGCTACGAGCCCGAGTTCGCCGAGCTGTGCGGAAAGATCAGCGCCGACCTGAAGGATGCGCACGCATGACGCTGCACGACGTCACCCACTCGTCAGCGGCAGAGGTCGACGACGTCGTGCCGGCGGTCGGCGCACACCCGGGCGACCGCCGCGAGTCACGGCTGGGCACGCTCGTACCCCCGATGGTCACCTTCGCGGCGTTCATCGGGGCCTGGTACCTCTACAGCCGCTTCAACTTCGAGAACGCGACACAGCGCAGCAATGCGCTGCCCTACCCCCACGAGGTCATCAACAAGGGTTTCCTGCCGATCACCGACAAGGTGAACGGACTCCGGCCGATCGTCGGCTACATGTGGCCCACCGTCAAGGTCACGCTGCTCGGCCTCTCGATCGCCATCGTGATGGGCACGCTCTTCGCCGTCGTGATGAACCTCTCCAAGGGGCTCGAGCGGGCGTTCTTCCCGTACGCCGTCGTGCTGCAGACGGTGCCGATCCTCGCGATCACGCCGCTGCTCACCCAGCTCTTCGGCGAGGAGATCGGCGTGCGGCTCGTCGTCACGATCCTCATCGCCATCTTCCCGGTCATCACCAACACGCTGTTCGGCCTGCAGTCGACCGAGCAGCTGTACCACGACCTCTTCACGCTCAACGGCGTCGGCCGGTTCACGCGGTTGTGGAAGCTCGAGCTTCCCAGCGCACTGCCAGCGATGATGACCGGTGTTCGCATCGCGTCGGGCGGTGCGGTGATCGGCTCGATCGTGGCCGACTTCTTCTTCGTCAAGGGCGACAAGGGCATCGGGTACTACATCCGAACCCGACAGCAGAAGGCTTCCGAGCGCCCGGAAATGTTCGCAGGGACGATCATGGCGTCGGTCTTCGGCGTCGTGATGTTCCTGATCGTCGGATGGATCACGACCAGGGCCATCCGGAATTGGCACGAGTCAGCCCGCAAGCGCTCGTAGCCACACACTGGTCACCACAACCACCTAGGGGAGGACATCCATGAAGGCAAGGAAGAGTGTTGCGCTGCTCGGCCTCGTCGCGCTCGGCTCGTTTGCCGTCGCGTGCGGCGGCGACGACGCCAGCGAGACGACCACCAGCGACGGCTCCACGCAGACGACCGCTGCCGGCGGCAACGTGTGCCCGGAGAAGCTGACGATCCAGACCGACTGGTTCCCCGAGCTCGAGCACGGCGGTACGTACCAGTTGATCGGCCCCGACGGCACAGCCAACAAGGACACCGTGTCGTACTCCGGCCCGGTCCAGGAGCAGTACGCGGTCGGCGGTCTGAAGGAGCTCGAGATCACCACGATCAAGTTCGACAAGGCCAACAGCTCGGTGCTCGTCGACGGTGAGGCCGACATGGCGTACATCGGCATCGCCGACGTCATCAAGGACTCGAAGCTCGGCCTCGTGGCCATCATGAAGACGCTCGACAAGGACCCGCAGATGGTGATGTGGGACCCCGCCCAGTACGACATCAAGACGCCGGAGGACATCAAGGCCACCGGCGCAGCGGTGCTGCACTTCCCGGGCGTGTCGTACATCGACTACATGATCGGCAAGGGCTACATGACGGCCGACCAGAGCAACCCGAGCTATGACGGCTCGGATGCCAAGTGGGTCGCCGAGGGCGGTTCGATCTTCCAGCAGGGCTTCGCCACGAACGAGGTCTACAAGTACGAGAACGAGATCGCGTGGAAGGACGGCGCCCCGGCTCCGGTCGCCTTCTACACGGTGGGCGAACTCGGCTTCGACAACTACCCGGCAGCAATCACGATGACCCGTGACCACGCTGCCGAGCTGTCCGACTGCCTCAAGTTGCTCGTGCCGAAGATGGCCCAGGCCTGGGTCGACTTCTACAACGACCCGACCCCGGTCATGGACGCCATGATCGAGATCAACACGACCCATGACGGGTTCTGGGGTCTGAGCAAGGAGCTCAACACCGCCGGCATCGCGCTGCTCGAGGAGAAGGAGATCGGCGCCAACAGCTCCGACGGCACCTACTGCTCGCTCGACACGGCCAAGGTGCAGGCGATGTACGACCTCCTCTCCCCGATCTTCACCGAGCAGGGTGTCGAGATCGAGGACAGCATCGACAGCCTGTACAACAACGAGTACTGCGCCGGTGCGCCCGGCCGCTGATGCGGTCCGTGTGACACCGTCGTCGTGACGACGAAGGCGGGGGG
>JBMSSR010000062.1:0-12641 GCA_049424465.1 Ilumatobacteraceae bacterium | reverse complement strand
CGAGTCGGGGAGGCGGGATTTGAACCCGCGACCTCCTGCACCCAAAGCAGGAACGCTACCACTGCGCCACTCCCCGTGACCGACGACATGGTAGCGATGCGCAGGTCGAGGCGCGCCGGTGCGCGTCACACCTGCGTGGCACGCTCGGTGCATGACGTCAACCGACGAACTCGCCCGCCGCTCGCTCACCGATGTGCTGCATCGACTCGCCGGGCCGGGGGCGACGCCTCGGGGCGATCAGGTCGCTGCGGTCGACGCGTTGCTGCAACCGTCCGCACGTGTGTTGGTGGTGCAGGCCACCGGCTGGGGCAAGTCGGCGGTGTACTGGGCGGCGACCGCGGCGCTGCGCGAGCGGGGGGCCGGCCCGACGTTGGTGGTCTCACCGCTGCTCGCGCTGATGCGCAACCAGGTCGATGCCGCAGTGGCTGCCGGGCTGCGTGCGGCCACCGTCAACAGCACGAACTTCGAGGAGTGGGACGAGGTGTTCGGTGCGCTCGCGACCGACGGCCTCGACGTGCTGCTGGTCTCGCCCGAGCGTCTCGGCAACCCACGGTTCGCGGCGCGACTGCCCGAGCTGCTGGCGCGTGTCGGGCTCGTCGTGGTCGACGAGGCGCACTGCATCAGCGACTGGGGGTTCGACTTCCGTCCCGACTACCAGCGACTGGCGCGTGCGCTGCTGTCGACACCGCACGCCGCAGTGCTGGCGACCACCGCGACCGCCAACCAACGTGTCACGGCCGACATCGCCCACCAGCTGGGCGACAGCGCGGTCACGCTGCGCGGCACCCTGGCCCGCACGTCGTTGCGGCTCAGCGTGGTCACTGGGCTGTCGGCCGTGCACCGGTATGCGTGGGTGGCTGACGCGCTCGGCAGCATCGACGGCTCGGGCATCATCTACGTCCTCACGGTCGCCGAGGCCGAGCGCCTGGCAGGGTTCCTCCGCGAGTGTGGGTTCGACGTGCCGGCGTACACGGGTGCGCTCGAGGCGCCCGAGCGGGTGCGCATCGAGGAACAACTTCGGGTCAACGCAGTGAAGGCAGTGGTGGCCACGTCAGCCCTCGGCATGGGGTACGACAAGCCCGACCTTGCGTTCTGCATCCACGTCGGGTCGCCCAGCACGCCGGTCGCCTACTACCAGCAGGTGGGCCGCGCAGGCCGTGCGGTTGCGCACGCCGACGCCGTGCTGCTGCCGGGCGCCGGCGACGAGGCGATCTGGGGCTACTTCGCCACGGCGTCGATCCCCGATCCGGAGGCGGCGGCGCGCGTGCTCACCGCCCTCGAGGCCGGTCCGCAGTCGGTGATCGATCTCGAGGCAGCGACCGGTCAGCGCCGTGGTCGGCTCGAGGCACTGCTGAAGATCCTGGCGGTCGACGACGTCGTCACCAAGGACGGGCCGAAGTGGTCGGCGACCGGACTGGCGTATCGCCACGACCATGCCAAGTGGGCCGACCTCGCCGTCGTACGCCGCGCCGAGGCCGACCTGATGCGGCACTATGCGCGTGGCGAGGGGTGCCTGATGGCATACCTGCAGACCGCGCTCGACGATCCCGACCCGGCGCCGTGCGGACGGTGCTCGGTGTGCACCGGCGACCTGCCGCACCCCGGACGGCAGCCCAGTGCTGCGCACATCGAGGTGGCCCGCGACTTCCTCCGTGGTGCCGACACCGTCATCGAGGCGCGAAAGCGCTGGCCCTCGGGGGTCGCGCGCAAGGGCGCGATCGTGGGCATCACCGAGGGTCGCGCCGTTGCGTTCGCCGACGATCCCGGGTGGGCCGATGAACTGGCCTCGCTGCGCCGCTCGGGCGACGCCGACATACCCGACGCGATGCTCGACGGGGCAGTCGCCACGCTCGTCCGCTGGAAGTCGTCGTGGCCCGCGCGTCCGGTCGCGGTCGTCCCAGCGCCGGCCCACGGTCGCGAGGCAGAGGCGAACCGTCGGCTTGCCGATCACCTCGCCGCGGTCGGGCGACTGCCCGTGCTCGACGCGTTCTCGTGGCGGGGCGACCCGGCGCCGGGTGATTCGTCGAGCTCGGCGGTCGTCGCGCACCTCGAGCGTGCCATTCACCTCGACCCGACGGTGCCACTGCCCGACGGGCCGGTGCTGCTGTGTGCGACGACGGCGCGCAGTCGCTGGACCCTCACCGTGTCGGCGGCGTTGCTGCACGACGCGGGCTGCAGCGTCGCCCTGCCGCTGGTGGTGCACCTGCGGCCCTGACCGTGCGACGTCGGTCCATCCGCTCGGCCATGGGGCAGCGCCGACGTGCACAGCCCATGGCCCCCGTCTGCCACGATGCTGCCGATGCCGCCGGGTGCGGCGCTCGAAGGAGGCCCACGTGTACGTCCCCGACATCCACTCGCTCCCACTCCGAACCACGACTGCGGTGACGTCCGACCACGTGTTCGTCGACGACGGCGACCTCCAGGTCGGTATCTGGGAGGCGGCACCGGGCGAGCAGTTGGGGTCGACCGACGACTACGACGAGGTGATGTTCATGGTCGGCGGTCGCACGACGGTGCGCCACGACGGTGGCACCTTCGATCTCGTGCCGGGCGCGCTCTGGTCGACGCCCCGGTCATGGCGCGGCGACTGGTACGTGCACCAGACCGTGCGCAAGATGTACGTCATCGACCACCGCCCGGGTGGCGCTGCGTCGCCTGAGTACCTCTCGAACGCGTACTCGGCCGACCTCGGTGCCGCGACACCACGGCCGGTCGTGCTGGCCGGCGACCCGCGCGAGCGCAGTGTGACGGTGTCGGCTCACAACCGTCTCGAGGCCGGGGTGTGGGACTGCACGCCGGGCAGCTTCCCGTTCCGGCGCGACGGCTACGACGAGGTCTTCTGCGTGCTCGCCGGGCACGCAACGCTCTCGTTCGACAGCGGCCTGGTCGTCGACCTGCGACCGGGCTCGGTGCTCCTCACGCCGTCGGGCAGCACGGGTCGCTGGGACGTGCACGACACCGTGCGCAAGGCGTACGTGATGATCCACGAACGCCCCTGACCGGGGCCGACCACACGCGCCCGCCGCGCGGCGCGACCGCTGTCGATCAGGCGGCGTGGCGCACGAGCACCACGGGCACCGACGAGTGCTGCAGCACAGTGCGACTGGTCGACCCGAGCACGAGCGAGGCGAACCCGCCGCGCCCACGCGACCCCACGACAACGAGGTCAGCGTCGCGTCCCGCGTCGATGAGTGCCTTTGCCGGGTTGTCCTCGCTGACGATCGAGTGCACACGGACCCGCTGCGACATGGTGCGCACCCGCTGTTCCGCCGACTCGAGCGTCCGCATCGCGTCGACGCGCATCTCGTGGCGAGGATCGTTGGTGCCGTGCTGACCGCCCGGGTACGGGTAGCTCCAGGCGTGCACGAGCTCGAGCTCGGCACCGGTGCGCGAGGCCTCGTCGACCGCCCACGCCAACGCGTCGTCGCTGTCGTCCGAGCCGTCGATGCCGACGACGATGCGACCGATGGTGAGGCACCGCCGGTCCGAGCCGTGCACCACGACCACCGGGCCGTGGGCACGGTGCGCCACCACGGTGGCGACCGAGCCGAGGAGGTCGGTGAGCCGGCCGGGGTGTGAGGTGGCGCCGACGACGACGGTGTCGTCCTCGCGGGCGGCGCTCACGACGGCATGGCCGGGTGCACCGAGCACGGTCTCGCCGGTGACCTCGAGGTCGAGACCGAACGAGCGTGCGAGCGAGACCGCCCGTTGGTTGATGGCCTCGCGCTCGTGCACCATGTCGTCCATCGCCGAGCCGGCGAGCGACCCCGAGCCGACGATGCCGGCCTCGGCCGACACCGGCAGCTCGGCGCAGGTCATGACGTGGAGCGGGCACCGGCGGCGGGCCGCCTCGTGCGCGGCCCACCGCAGCGCCTCGATGGATCCCTCGGTGCCATCGACACCGACGATCACACGCGGCCCGCGTGCGGTCATGTCACCGCTCCACGATGAGTGCGGTCACCATGTACCGCATGCCCTCGGGCGTCTCGGCGTGCGTGAGGATGTGGCAGTGCCAGGCCCACACGCCGGGCTCGGTGCCCATGTAGAGCACGGTGTACCGCTCGCCGGGGGCGACGTTGACGGTGTCGGTGGGCCACGGCTCGTCGAGCGGCACGCCGTCCTTGGCGACGACCCATCCCATCGGCTGGTGCAGGTGCATCGGGTGTGCGGTCAGCCCCTCGTTGAGGTAGTTGACCATCATGGCCTCGCCGACACGGATCGTGTACGGCGTCGTGGCGGGGAAGCTCTTGCCGTTCAGGCTCAGGCCGATGACGCCGGCGTCGTTGAGCACCATGTTGACGACCTTGGTCGGCTTCTCGGGGTAGCCCTTGTCGATCAGCTTCTGCGGCACCGGGATGTCGTCGATGAGGAACGCACCGAACATGCCGTCGGGGATCTGCTGCTGGGCGTCGTGGTGCGAGTGGTAGATGCCGACGGCGGGGCCCTTCGCCACGAACTCGTACACGTGCTCGCCGCCTGGTGGGGTCGGCGACTCGGTGTAGGGGTCGACACCGTCCATCACGTTGGGCACCTGGATGCCGTGCAGGTGGAGCGACGTCGTCTCGGGCAGCTCGTTCTTCAGGATGATGCGCACCTTGTCGCCCGAGTACACCTGAATGGTCGGGGCCGGAACGACGCCGTTGTAGGTCCACGCCTTGACGACCTTGCCCGGCTCGACCTCCCAGTCGACGACCTTGGCCTCGAGGATGAACACCTTGGTGCCGTCGTCGAGGATCTGGTCGGGCTCGCGCCAGGCGCCGCCACCCTCGCCCTGGGTCGCAGCCGGGTACAGCTGCGCACGGCCGAGCATCGCCGCGTCCATCGCCGACCAGTCGATCGCGCCCATCGCGCTCTGGCCGCCCATCGAGGTGTCCGTCGGGCTGCCACCGCTGGTGGCCGATGACGAGACGGTGAGCGTGCCGACCATGCCGGCGGCCTCGTGGCCGGGCTGCGGGCAGTAGATCGTGTAGCTGCCCTCGTCGATCGGCCCGACCTCCCAGTCAGTCATCTGGTTGCCCGGCACGTCGGGGCTCGTCAGGTCGAGTTCGCGGATCGCCAGGTTGTGGATCGCGCTGCCCTCGTTGACGAGGTGGAAGACCGCGCCCTGCGGCGGGATCGTGAACTGCGTGGGCGTGAAGTAGAGGTCGCCCATCGTCACGGTGATCGTCGGCTTCGCCCCGCTCGCTGACGAGTCGGCAGCCGACTCCGAGCCGTTGTCACGCACGCCGAGGATGGCCACGACGAGCGCGGCGAGCCCGGCGAACAGTGCGAACCAGTTGAGAAGGGAACGATCGTCCTTGTTCATGACGGCAATGCTGCGGTTCGACCGTCCGCCCCTGTAGGGCAAGAGGGACGTCGGGGTCGGGACCAAAGTCCCGACCGGGGCCGTCGGTCGCGGTCGGCGGGCGAGGCCGCGGTGGCAGAGCGCGCCGCTCAGCCGGCGGCGCGGCGGCGCACGACGGCGAGCAGGTGCTCGCCGTCCGCAGGCTCGTTGTAACGGCTGATGCCGACCCGCACGACGCCCCCCGACTCGGCGAGGCCCAGGGTCTCGACCACCTCGACGGCGTAGTTGTTGCCGTCCCACGCCGCGATCCGCTCGGCAGCGAAGGCCTTGCACACCGCAGCGGGGGAGTGCCCGTCGACGGTGAACGCAGCCGTGGGCGTGCGCCCCTCGAGGCCGTGGACCCCGTACAGCGTGACGCCCGATATGGCGAGGAGACCGTCGAGCAACGGGGCGAACAGTGCGGTCTCGGCGGCCTCGATGCGGTCCATGCCCTCCTCGAGCAGGAACCGTGCGGTTGCCTCGATGCCGGCGAGGGCCTCGTAGTTGGGCATGCCCGTCTCCCACCGCTTGGGCCCGTGGTCGTACGCCGGCTTCACCTTGAACGCCGGCAACTCCTCCAGCACCTCGGGCCGCACCCACAACATGCCCGAGTGCGGGGCGTACCACTTGTAGGGCGACGAGGCGAGCGCGTCGCAGCCGAGCGTCGAGATGCTGATGCGCCGGTGCGGCGCCAGTGCGACCGCATCGACGAACACCCGGGCGCCGACGGCATGGGCGGCCTCGATGATGGGCGCGAGGTCAGGCGCGGTACCGAGCAGGTTGGAGGCGCCCGGCAGCGTGACCCACCTGGTGCGTTCGTCGATCAGGTCGATGACGTGCTGCGGGGGCAGCGTGCCGGTGGCGGCATCGAACGGGGCGAGTACGTGTTCGGCGCCCGCTCCGGCGGCGGCGAGGCGCCAGGTGCTGACATTGGCCTCGTGGTCGAGCCGTGTGCCGACGACGCGGTCGCCGGGACGCAGCGTCGCACCCACGGCCCGCGAGAAGGCGAACGTCAGCGTGGTCATGTTGGGCCCGAAGACGACGCCCTCTGGATCGGCGTCGAAGAGTCGCCCCACGGCCTCGCGGGTGCGGGCCTGCAGGGCGTCGGCCTTCTCGGCCGCCGAGAAGTACCCACCGCCGCAGCTGTTCGAGCCGTCGCGCAACCAGTCGGTCATCGCGGTGATGGCCGAGTCGACCACCTGGGTGCCGGCGGGGCCGTCGAAGCGGGCCCAGCCGTCCTGGGCGCCGGGGAAGCGGTGTCGCAGCGAGGTGAAGGTCATGCCGACGAGGCTACGTGGCCGCCGAGGTGGGACGACGAGGCTGAGCGGTCTGCCGACAGGACGTCGGTGCGGCGTCGGCCGTCAGCGGGCGCGTGCGGCGAGGCGGGCGAGCCGCTTGGCCGTGCGGCCCGTCGGGCGGAGCGTGCGGTGGTCGAGGTCGCCGACCTCGACCCCGTTGTCGAACAGCACCCGGTAGCGCTGCCAGTTGAAGCCGTTGGCGAGGATGACCTTGCCGGTGGTGCCCACGGGGACGCCGGTGATCTCGGCCGTGCTCTCGACGCGGTCGCCCATCTTCAGCGACAACTGGTCGGCGTGCGGCACAGCGAGGGCATGGGGCTTCCAGAACGTCATGGCCCCATTCTGCCCGATGTGAGGTGCCGGCGGGGTACTCGTCGGCGTCCCGCCGGTGCGGTGGAGGGCGTGTCGGTCCCCGTCACTCTGTGCGACCCGACGGGTAGAGTCGTGCCCCTGTGAGAACCACCATCGCGCCCACCGACGACACTCGCACCGACGACGCCGACGAGGGCGGTGCGCCCGCCTCTCCCCGCCAGCTGGTCAAGTTGTCCGTGGTGGTCGAGGCCGACGAGTTCGACCACGACATCGACCGAGCCTTCAAGAAGATCGCCGGTCAGGTTCGCCTGCCGGGGTTCCGCAACGGCAAGGCGCCGCGCAAGGTGCTCGAGGCTCGCATCGGCATCGAGGCGGCCCGCCAGGAGGCGCTCAACGACGCCATCCCCGTCTACCTCGCCCGCGCTGTCCGCGAGCACGACGTCGACCTCATCGCCACCCCCGAGGTCGAGCTCACCGGCGGTACCGAGTCGGGGGACGTGTCGTTCGAGGCAGTGTGCGAGGTGCGCCCGACGGTGTCGGTGCCCGGCTACGGCGGCCTGCGGGTCGAGTTGCCGGCCCCCACTGCGACCGAGGCCGAGATCGACGAGGCGGTCGAGGCCGAGCGGCGCCGTCAGGGTTCGCTCGTCTCGGTCGACCGTGCTGCCGCCTTCGGCGACCACGTCACGCTCGACCTCGCCGCCCACCGGGACGGCGAGCCGGTGCCGGGCCTCAACACCGAGGACTGGCTGTACGAGGTGGGCAAGGGCTGGGTGGCCGAAGGCTTCGACGGGTATCTCGTCGGGGCGTCGGCGGGTGCCGAGCTCACGTTCAGTGCGACGCCGACGGGCACCGAGCAGCCGGCCGACTTCACCGTGAAGGTGTCGGCGGTGCAGGAGATGGCGCTGCCCGACGTCACCGACGCATGGGTGGCCGACAACGTCACCGAGCACGAGACCGTGGCCGCGTGGCGCGAGGCGATCGCGACGCGCCTCGGCCAGTCCAAGCTCAACCAGGCCCGCAACGTGTTCATCGACCGTGTCACCGCGGCCCTCGCCGAGCTCGTCGACTCGCCACTGCCGCAGAGCATGGTCAACGGCGACCTGCAGGCCCGGGTCCAGAACACGGTGCAGCAGTTCCAGGCGCAGGGCATCGCCATCGAGCAGTTCCTGCAGATCACCGGTCAGACCACCGATCAGTTCATCGAGCAACTGCGCGAGCAGTCGGTGAAGGCCGTCAAGGTCGATCTCGCCCTGCGCGCAGTCGCTGACGCCGAGGGCATCACCGTGGCCGACGACGACATCGAGGCCGAGTACGCCCGCATCGCGATGCGTTCGCGCCAGAAGGTGCAGGCCGTCCGCCGCGCCTACGAGCAGAACGACGCCGTCACCGACCTGGTGGCCCAACTGCGCAAGAACAAGGCGCTCGACTGGCTCGTCGAGCACGTCGAACTCGTCGATCCCGCCGGCCAGTCGATCGACCGCACGGTCATCCTGGGCGAGCCGGATCACGATCACGACCACGACCACGACCACGGTCACGACCACTGAGGGGCGACATGTCCGGCTACCAGATCCCCAGCGTCGTCGAGCAGACCAGTCGTGGCGAGCGCGGCTACGACCTCTACAGCCGTCTGCTGCGCGACAACATCATCTGGCTCGACACGCAGATCGACGATGCGTCGGCCAGCCTCACGTGCGCCAAGTTGGTGTATCTCGAGAGCGAGAACCCTGACAAGGACATCAGCATCTACATCAACAGCCCCGGCGGCGACATTTCGGCGATGTTCGCCATCTACGACACGATGCAGTTCATCAAGAACGACATCGCGACGATCTGCCTCGGGCAGGCTGCGTCGGCTGCTGCCGTGCTGCTGGCGGCGGGTACCAAGGGCAAGCGCCTCGCGCTGCCGCACAGCCGCATCCTGCTCCACCAGCCGTATGGCCAGGTCGGCTACGGCCAGGTCACCGATCTCGAGCTGGCCGCCAAGGAGATCCTCCGTATGCGCGACCTTCTCGAGGAGATTCTCGCCCGCCACACGGGCCAGCCGATCGACCGCATTCACACCGACACCGACCGCGACTTCGTGATGGAAGCATCCGAGGCCCTCGCGTATGGCATCATCGACGATGTCATCTCGTCGCGTCAGGCGGTCGACCGCACCGGTCCCATCCGCTGAGCCCGTCGGGCTGACGCGTTTCACGTACCGAAGGGGAGCACCGTGGCGAAATTCGGCGACACCGGCGAACTGCTGAAGTGCTCGTTCTGCGGCAAGTCACAAAAGCAGGTCAAGAAACTCATCGCAGGCCCGGGTGTTTACATCTGCGACGAGTGCATCGACCTCTGTAACGAGATCATCGAGGAAGAGCTCACCGACTCGAGCGAGCTCCGGTTCGAGGAACTGCCCACCCCGCGCGAGATCCGCACCTTCCTCGACGACTACGTCGTCGGCCAGGAGGATGCCAAGAAGATCCTCTCGGTGGCGGTCTACAACCACTACCGGCGCATCCAGTACCAGCAGACCGCAGGGGTCGGCCGCCGTGACGAGGTCGAGCTCGCCAAGAGCAACATCCTGCTGCTCGGACCCACTGGCTGCGGCAAGACCCACCTCGCACAGACGCTCGCCAGGCTGCTCAACGTGCCCTTCGCCGTCGCCGACGCCACGGCGCTCACCGAGGCCGGCTACGTCGGCGAGGACGTCGAGAACATCCTCCTCAAGCTCATCCAGGCTGCCGACTTCGACGTGCGCAAGGCCGAGACGGGCATCATCTACATCGACGAGATCGACAAGATCGCCCGCAAGAGCGAGAACCCGTCGATCACCCGCGACGTCTCGGGCGAAGGTGTGCAGCAGGCGCTGCTGAAGATCCTCGAGGGCACCGTCGCCTCGGTGCCGCCGCAGGGTGGCCGCAAGCACCCGCACCAGGAATTCATCCAGATCGACACCACCAACGTGCTGTTCATCTGCGGTGGTGCCTTCGCCGGCCTCGAGCAGATCATCGAGTCGCGCATCGGGCACAAGGGCGTGGGTTTCAACGGCATCGTGCGCAGCAAGGTCGAGCGCGACCCCGGCGAACTGTTCGCGCAGGTGCAGCCCGAGGACCTGCTGAAGTTCGGCATGATCCCCGAGTTCATCGGTCGTCTTCCGATGGTGGGTGCCGTGCGCAGCCTCGACCGCGAGTCGCTCATCAAGATCCTCACCGAGCCCAAGAACTCGCTCGCCAAGCAGTACCGCAAGATGTTCGAGTTCGAGGACGTCGAGCTCGAGTTCACGCGCGACGCGCTCGAGTCCATCGCCGACCTGGCGTTGGTGCGCGGCACCGGCGCCCGTGGCCTGCGCGCGATCCTCGAGGACGTGCTGCTCGGCACGATGTACGAGTTGCCGGGCCGCACCGACGTCGGCCGCGTCGTCATCGACGCCCCGACGGTGACGGCCAAGGCGCAGCCTGCGATGGTGCCGCGCGAGCCGGTCGCCAAGCGGCCGCGCCGTCAGGCGAGCTGACCTCCGGAGACGGTGGGGCACATGTCGTACGCCGACGCGCTCGCGTTCCTCGACGACCACTCCAACTACGACATCACCGGTCGTATCGCGTCGCCGACGCTCGACCGCATGCGCACCCTCGTGCACGCACTGGGCGACCCGCACCTCGCGTACCCCGTCATCCACGTGACGGGCACCAACGGCAAGGGGTCGACCACTCAGATGATCAGCCGCCTGCTGATGGCACACGGTCTGTCGGTCGGCACGTACACCAGCCCGCACCTCGAGCGCCTCAACGAACGCATCAGCCGCAACGGCGAGTCGATCAGTGACGACGAGTTCGCCGAGCAGGTGGCTGCGGTCGCCGACATCGAGGCACTCACCGGCACGCGCCCCAGCTACTTCGAGGCGGTGACGCTCGCGGCGTTCCGCTGGTTCGCCGACGTCGCCGTCGACGTCGCAGTGGTCGAGGTCGGGCTGCTCGGGCGCTGGGACGCCACGAACGTGGTCGAGTCGCAGGTCGCCGTACTCACCAACATCGGTATCGACCACACCGAGTACGCCGGACCCACCAAGCAGCACATCGCCGCCGAGAAATCGGGCATCGTCAAGCCGGCGTCGGCGGTCGTGATCGGCGAGACCGATCCCGAGCTGGTGGGCATCTGGCGTGCGGCCGGCGGCACCAGCCATGCGGTGCGCGGCGAGCACTTCGGGGTCATCGAGAACCAGCTCGCGCTCGGCGGTCGTCTCGTCGACCTGCGCACGCCGACCACCATCTATCCCGACGTGTTCGTCCCGCTGCACGGGCGCCACCAGGGCGACAACGCGGCAGTCGCACTCACCGCGGTCGAGCAGTTCTTCGGCGCGCCGCTCGACGCCGACGGGGGCGGCGAGGGGTTCGCAGCCGTCGTGATGCCGGGCCGGTTCGAGGTGGTGGGCCACCAGCCGCTGGTCATCGTCGATGGCGCGCACAACCCTGCGGGGGCCGACACCTGCGCCTCGGTGTTCTTCGACGATTTCGACCCGGCTGGGCGGCGCATCCTGGTCGTCGGCTGCCTGCAGGGGCGCGACCCGGCCGAGATGCTCGCTGCGCTGCGCGCCGACGAGTACGACATCGTGCACACGTGCACCGCCCCGTCGGCCCGCGGGCTCGATGCAGCCGACCTGTCGGCCGCTGCACGGTCGATCGGCTGCGACGAGGTCGTCCAGTTCGTGACCGTCGAGGATGCCATCGACGCCGCGCTCGAGGGCGCCGCTGCCGAGGACGCGGTGGTGATCACCGGGTCGCTGTACATCGTGGGGGCCGCCCGGCCGCACCTGCGCCGGGTGCTGCGCTGACCCTGCGCCGCTAGCCTCTGCGGCCATGTCTGATCGCACCCTCGTCCTGCTGAAGCCCGATGCCGTCGAGCGTGGTCTCGTCGGCCAGATCCTCGCCCGCTTCGAGGCCAAGGGCCTGAAGATCGTGGCGCTCGACCTGCGCACCCTCGACACCGACACGCTGGCCCGTCACTACGACGAGCACGTCGGCAAGGGCTTCTACGCCGACCTGGTGCAGTTCATGAGCCGTGGCCCGGTGGTCGCCCTCGCCCTCGAGGGCCCGGAGGACACCTGGGAGGTCGTGCGCCAGATGATGGGCGCCACCAACCCGCGCAAGGCCGCCCCGGGCACCATCCGCGGCGATCTGGGCATCCTGTTCACCGAGAACCTCGTCCACGGCAGCGACTCGCTGGCGTCGGCCGAGCGCGAGCTCGGGATTTTCTTCCCGAATCTGTAACAAACGACCGGCCCGCTAGGCTCAAGGACTCTCGGCCCCGTTCGGCGGCCCGATCCAGGAGGTAGGTGATGGCGAGAAGCAATCCGCTGGCCCTCGGCCGTGACCTCGCCATCGACCTCGGGACGGCCAACACGCTCATCTACGCCCGTGGCGAGGGCATCGTGCTCAACGAGCCGTCGGTCGTCGCCATGGACATGATGGAGAACCGCCCGGTGGCGGTCGGCCACGAGGCCAAGCGCATGATGGGCCGCACCCCCGGTCGCATCAAGACGATCCGTCCCCTGAAGGACGGCGTCATCGCCGACTTCGAGGTCTGCGAGAAGATGCTGCGCTACTTCATCCAGAAGGTGCACGCCAGCCGGTGGAGCAAGCCGCGGATGGTCATCTGCGTGCCGTCGGGAATCACCGGCGTCGAGCAGCGCGCCGTGCAGGACGCCGCCGAGTACGCCGGCGCCC
>JBMSSR010000061.1:0-12665 GCA_049424465.1 Ilumatobacteraceae bacterium | reverse complement strand
CGCTGGCACCTCGTGGGGTCGCCCGTCGCGCCCGCTGGTCCCGGACTCGCGACCCGACCGCGGCCTCGTGCCCACCGCGCGCCGTGCCGGGGAACGACGAAGGCCCCGGGCCGAAGCCCGAGGCCTTCGCCAGACGTCACTCGACGTGCTGATCGGTGAAGATCAGGCGGCGTCGAAGGCCTCGCCCAGGGCGTTGCCCATGTTGCCGTCGCAGCCGTAGACGGCCTTGGTCGACGGGCCGATGCCCAGCTCGACCATGGTCTTCAGGATGCGGGCACCCTCGTCGAACGTGATGAGCACGATCGCGTCGGGGTCGGCAGCGGCGACCTCGCCCACTTCGGTGTCGAAGCTGGCAGCAGCCGGGTCGTAGATGGTCTTGCCGAGCACCTCGACGCCGGCCTCGGTGAGGGCGGCCTCGATGACATCGGCCAGGCCGTTGCCGTAGGCGTCGTCCAGACCGAGGATCCACACGCTCTGGTTGCCGTCACCGACGACGAGGGCGGCGAGGACGACGCCCTGGAGCGGGTCGGGCGGGGCGTTGCGGAAGTACAGGCCCTGGGCGGGGTAGGTCGACAGTGCCGGCGAGGTGTTGGCGGGCGAGAAGAGCACCACGCCAGCGGCCGCGATCTTGTCGATCACGGTCAGCGCCACGCCCGACGACGCCGGACCGACGATGCCGTCGACGTTCTCGGCGAGGAAGCGGTCGGTGGTCTGGTTGGCGAGGTCGGTGCTGGTGTCGCCCGAGTCACCGGCCGAGTACACCATCTCCTGGCCGAGGACGCCGCCAGCGGCGTTGATGTCGGCCACGGCCAGCTCGGCGCCGGCGAACATCGGGTTGCCGAGGAACGCGAGCGAGCCGGTCTGCGGCAGCAGGCCACCGATGGTGAACACGCCGTCACCGGCGCGGGCACCCTCGACCGCCGACTCGGCCACGACGGCCGACGCCGGCGACTCGGCCGACACGTTGGTGGTCGCCGCGTCATCGATGCGGTTGTCAGCGCCGAACTGCAGCACACCGTAGGTGCCGGCGAGGGGCTCGCCGTTGCCGTTGAGGTCGTTCGGACCCGAGACGCCGTCATAGTCGATGTCGGTGCCGGCGGCGAGCAGATCGCGGCAGGCAACGAAGTCGGTGCACTTCTCGCCACCGGTCGACACGTCGACGATGAACGAGGCGTACTCGATACCGTCGGTCTTGGCGGCCTCGGCGGCCAGGGCCATGAGGACCACGGCGTCGTAGGTCTCGGCGGCGTAGTTGAAGTCGGTGAGGCCAGCGCCCGACGGGGTCGTCAGGATCTGGTCCTTGAACTCCTGGGCCAGGTCTGGCGGCAGGGGCGTGGTGCCCTTCATGCCGGCCAGTTCGCCGTTGCCCGTCGCCGGGGCGGTCGTGTCGACTGCACCCGTCGTCTCGCTGGGAACGGTGGTCTCGGCCGCCGTCGTCGACGTGGCTTCCTTGTCGTCGCCGCAGGCCGTCGCGAGCAGCGACAGACCCACGAGCAGCGCGCCTGCCCGGCGCACACGGGTTCTCTGCATGGGATTCTCCCCCTAGGAGCCAGAGCCGCGGAACGGCCCGGGTTGTTCGGAAGCCCCCAGTGTAGGCAGCCCGACTGACCGTTCGGCGACGCAGGGGAGCCGAAAACCCCCTGCCCGACCACTACCGTTCGGGCATGCCCGACCGTGCGGCCGATGCCCTCGATGCCGACGACGTCCGCTACGACGTCGCCGACCACGTGGCCACCATCACGCTCGATGCCCCCGAACGGCTCAACACGATCTCGGGGCGGATGCTCGACCTCCTCACCGAGTTCCTGCTGCGCGCGGACCGAGATCCCGCCGTGCGGTGCATCGTGCTCACCGGTGCCGGACGGGCGTTCTGTGCAGGGCTGGACATGGCGGCGCAGTTGGCAGCGGGACCGGGGCAGCTCGGCGGCCTCGGCAGCGAGGCGGTACCGGGCGAACTCGACCTGCGCGCCACACCACCCACTGTGCTGCACAACCTCGACACGCCGACGATCTGCGCGCTCAACGGCGGTGCAGCGGGCTACGGCCTCGACCTGGCGCTGGGCTGCGACATCCGCCTCGCCACCGCCTCGGCCAAGCTCAACCCCGGGTTCGCGAAGCGCGGCATCCTGCCCGAGAGCGGGGGCACCTGGCTGTTGCCGCGCATCGTGGGGTACGCGCGCGCTGCCGAGATCGCGTTCACCGGTCGTGTGTTGACGGCCGACGAGGCGCTGTCGCTCGGGGTGGTCAACCACGTGCTCCCCGACGCCGACTTCGCCGAGGGGGTGCGGTCGATGGCCGCCGAGGTCGTCGCCAACGCGCCGCTCGCCGTGCGCGCGATCAAGCGGATGATGCGCGCGGCCGAGACCGAGACGTTCGACCAGCACGTGCACCACGTGTTCCTGCAGTTGTTGCCGCTGCTGCGCACCGCCGATTTTCGCGAAGGTGTTGCGGCCTATCTCGAGAAGCGCCCGCCGGACTTCACCGGTCGCTGAGCGCCCGACGCCGTCAGCGCCCCGCTGCCGCCTTCGACAGCCGGTCGCGCACGGCATGCCCGAGCCCCACGGCCGTGGGCAGCACCGCCAGCACGACGTCGGCACCGCCCTCGTCGGCGCGCCGCAACTCGGCGTACAGGCACTGGGCGTAGCGGACGAGGTCGGCGGTGTGGTCGATCACGGGAGCCCCCGGGTGGGCGAGCCGCAGTGCCGGCAACTCGGTGCCGTCCTCGACGAGCACGACCCGGGCTCGTGGTGCGTAGTGCGATGCCAGCATTCCCGAGGCGCGGCTCGGTCCGCTCGCGGGTGCCAGGCCGGCACCCAACGCGCCGACCAGCAGGCGCTCGACGTCCTCGGTGGCGATCCCACCGGGCCGCAGTACCTGTGGCGGGTCGGTCGTGCAGTCGACGATCGTGCTCTCGACCCCGATGGGACACGGCCCACCGTCGAGGACGACGTCGACGACGTCACCGAGGTCGGCCATCACGTGCGCTGCCGTCGTCGGGCTGACGTGGCCGAACCGGTTCGCCGACGGTGCCGCCAGCCCACCGCCGAACCGCTCGAGCAGCGAGGTGGTCATCGGGTGGGCAGGCACGCGGACGCCGACCGACGACCGCCCTCCACACACCACGTCGAGCACACGCTCCGACCGCGGCACGAGCAGGGTCAACGGTCCCGGCCAGCACGCGTCCGCCAGCACGGTTGCCGTGGCGGGCACCCGAGCCGCCCACTCGGGAAGCGCCACTGCATCGTGCACGTGCACGATGAGCGGGTGGTCGGCCGGTCGCCCCTTGGCGGCGAAGACGCGCCGCACGGCCGCCTCGTTGTCGGCGTCAGCGGCCAACCCGTACACGGTCTCGGTGGGGATGGCGACGAGCCCTCCCGACCGGAGGGCGTCGAGTGCGACGTCGACGTCGTCGGTGAGCCGGGCGCGCCCCATGTGCCGGTTGCTCAGTCCTGGTCGATGAACCGCAGCGCGGCGTCGATGAAGTCGAACGACTCGGGCGTGGCGAAATGGTCGGTGCGTCGCAGCACGGCGAGTCGTGCGTTGCCGAGCGCCGTCACCAGGTCGTCACCGGGGCCCGCGAAGTCGGCATCACCGATGACCACGAGGGTGGGACAGGTCACGCGGGCCAGCTCGTCGGGCGTGCACGGCCGCCGGGGACGGCGCATCACGGCCGCGAGTGCGGCCGGGTCGTTGTCCGGTCGGGAGGCGTACTGGGCGAACAGCAGTGCCGGTGTGTCGTCGTCGGACCCGTGCCCCTCGACGGCGAGCGCGATGCGCTCGCCCGAGCCGTCGTCGGGCTCGAGCACGTTGCGGCCGATGCCGGCGAGCACGAGCCGGCGAAAGCGCGACGAGTCGCCGACTGCGAGGCGCAACAGGGTGATGGCCCCCAGCGAGAACCCGATCGCGTCGACCGGTCCGCCGCCGGCCTCGGCCTCGATCGCTGCGACGACCCGTGTGCCGAGATCTGCGTAGGCAGCGGGATCGTGGGGCTTGGGGGCGTCACCGTGGCCGAGCAGATCGACCCCGATGACGGGCCGGCCGAGGTCGTGCAACAACTCGGTGAACCCGCTGCGCCGCCAGGTCGAGTCGAACGAACCGCCCCAGCCGTGGACGAGGACGACGGGGACGGGCACGGCGCCACGGTATCCCCGTCGATCGGTCACCTGATGGTTCACGCCCAGCGGTAGATTTGATCGGCCCGTTCCGGCGACCCTCGCACGGCACGACCACGGCGACAGGACGAACGATGAGATTCCTCACCGGAACCCCTCCCTACGACCTCACCTACAACGACGTGTTCATGGTGCCCTCGCTCAGTGAGGTGCCATCACGGCTGGACGTCGACCTCTCGACCCCCGACGGCCTCGGCACCACGATCCCCGTCGTGGTGTCGAACATGACCGCTGTCGCCGGACGTCGCATGGCCGAGACAGTTGCCCGCCGCGGTGGGCTCACCGTGCTCCCGCAGGACATCCCGCTCGACGTGATCGAGACGGTGGTCCAGTACGTCAAGACGCGGCACCTCGTGTACGACACGCCCATCACGCTCGGGCCCACCAACACGGTCGGTGATGCGCTCAACCTCATCCACAAGCGTGCGCACGGTGCGCTCGTGGTCGTCGACGACGACGGTCGACCCGTGGGCATCTTCACCGAGCACGACGCCGCCGGGTTCGACCGGTTCGCGCAGCTCAAGAACGTGATGAGCCGCGAACTCGTGGTGCTCGCGGACGGTGCGTCGCCGGTCGACATCTACGAGCGCCTCAGCCAGAGCCGCCTGTCGGTGGCGCCGGTCGTCGACCACGACGGGCGCCTCATCGGCTGCGCCACGCGCAAGGGGGCACTGCGCAGCACCATCTACCGGCCGGCGGTCGACGCCAACGGCCGTCTGCTCGTGGCCGCTGCGGTCGGCATCAACGGCGATCCGGCCACCAAGGCAACGGCACTGCTGTCCTTCGGGGCCGACGTGCTCGTCATCGACACCGCGCACGGGCACCAGGTGCGTGCGCTGCGCGCCATCGAGGAAGTGCGCGCCGCCGCGCCCGAGGCGCGGATCGTGGCGGGCAACGTGGTGACGGCGCAGGGGACCCGCGACCTCATCGCCGCGGGTGCCGACATCGTCAAGGTCGGTGTCGGGCCGGGCGCGATGTGCACCACCCGCATGATGACGGGCGTCGGCCGGCCGCAGTTCAGCGCCGTGCTCGAGTGCGCCGAGGAGGCCCAGCGGCACGGCAAGACGATCTGGGCCGACGGCGGCGTCCGCCATCCGCGCGACGTGGCGCTCGCGCTCGCCGCTGGTGCCGGCAGCGTCATGTTCGGTTCGTGGCTCGCCGGCACCTACGAGTCGGCCGCCGACACGCTGCGCGATCCCGACGGCCGCCTCTACAAGGAGAGCTTCGGCATGGCCAGCAACCGCGCCGTCAAGAACCGCAGTCGCAGCGAGACGCCGTTCGAGCGGGCACGCAAGGAACTGTTCGAGGAGGGCATCAGCACGTCGCGCATGTACCTCGACCCAGAGCGCCCGGGTGTCGAGGACATCATCGACGACATCGTCGCCGGTGTCCGCTCGTCCTGCACGTATGCCGGCGCGCGCACGATCTCCGAGTTCCACGAGCGTGCTGTGGTCGGTGTGCAGAGCGCTGCCGGTTACAGCGAGGGCATGCCGGTCGGCACCAGCTGGTGACGTGACACTCGACGGGAGGCTGCGGTGAGGGTCATCGCCATCGACGGGCCGGCAGGTGCCGGCAAGAGCACGATCGCCCGCGCCCTGGCGGCGCGCCTCGGACTCGAGTACCTCGACACGGGGGCGATGTACCGTGCGGTCACGGTGGCGGCGGCGAGGCGCGGCATCGCCGCCGACGACGTCGAGCGTGTCGCAGCGCTCGCCCGCGAGATCGACATCGACGTCACCGACGGCCGCGTGACCGTCGACGGGTCGGACGCCACTGACGCCATCCGCTCACGCGAGACCACGTCGGCGGTCAGCGTCGTTGCCGCGAACAGCAGTGTGCGCACCGAACTTCGGGGCCGACAGCGCGACTGGGCCGAGCGTCGCGGCGGCGGCGTCATCGAGGGGCGCGACATCGGGTCGGTCGTGTTCCCCGACGCAGAGCTCAAGCTCTACCTCACTGCCTCGCCGCGCACCCGCGCCGAGCGCCGCGTCGCGGAGGCGGGTGGCGACGTCGACGAGATCGAGCAGGCGATCGCGGCGCGCGACCACCTCGACAGCACCCGCGCCGACAGCCCGCTCACCGAGGCACACGGCGCCGTCCTCGTCGACACCACGGGTCTCGGTGTCGACGCCGTGCTCGACCACATCCTTGGGCTCATGGGGGAGCGATGACCAAGATCTCGACGAAGTTGGTCGGCAGTTCGATGTCCGATCGCATCGTGTACCACTCGGTGCGCGCCATCGTGACGGCCTTCTGCCGCATCTGGTGCCGCATGACGGTCAGCGGCGGCGACCACATCCCGCCGACCGGTGTCTTCATCCTTGCCCCGACCCACCGGAGCATCATCGACACGCCGGTCTCGTCGGGCGTCACGCGCCGCCGCATGCGGTTCATGGGCGCCGACAAGTGGTGGAGGAACACGGCGCTCGGCTCGGTCCTCACCGCGTGCGGAGGGTTCCCGGTCACCCGTGGCAGTGCCGACCGAGAGGCGCTCAAGCGGTGTATCGGGCTGCTCGAGGGCGGCGAGCCGCTCGTGCTGTTCCCCGAGGGCGAGCGCAAGAGCGGGCCCGTGGTGCAACCACTGTTCGACGGCGCGGCGTACATCGCTGCGAAGTCGGGGGCGCCCATCATCCCGGTCGGCATCGGCGGCAGCGAGCGGGCGATGCCGAAGGGCGCCAAGGGCATCTACCCGCGCAAGATCCACGTCGAAATCGGACGGCCGCTGCCCGCGCCGACCGGCGACACGCCGAAGGACCAGCGCGAGGCCATCCGTCGCACCACCGCCGACCTGCACGCCGAGTTGCAGCGATTGTTCGACGCGGCAGAGGCCCGCGCATCCGGCCGCAGCTGACCGGTCCGTCCTGGCGTCAGAACGCGCCGCCGAAGTAGGTCGTCATCGCGGTCGACAGCCAGCCCGGGTCGTGAGCGCCGCACAGCTCGCGGGCGGAGTGCATGCTCAGCTGCGGGATGCCGACGTCGACCGTGTCGATGCCGAGGCGGGTCGCCGTGATGGGGCCGATCGTCGTGCCGCACGGCACGTTGTTGCGGCTCACGAACACCTGCCACGGCACGCCGGCCGTCTCGAAGACGCGCTGCAGCATCGCCGACGAGGTCGCTGAGGTCGCGTACCGCTGGTTGTGGTTGAGCTTGATCGCCGGCCCGTGGTTGACGAGCGGCCGGTGGTTGGCCTCGTGGCGCTCGGGGTAGTTGGGGTGCACGCTGTGCGCGTTGTCGGCCGACACGCACGAACTGCGTGAGAGCTGCGCGAGGAATGCCCCACGGTCGGCCCCCGACCCCAGTGCCAGTCGTTCGAGTGTCTGCTCGAGCACCGGGCCTGCTGCGCCGCTGACGCTCTCCGAGCCGACCTCCTCGTGGTCGAACAGCGCCGCAACGGCGACACCTGCACTCGCCGGTCCGGTGTGTCGGCTGACATCGATCAGCGAGTTGACCGCCGCCCAGCACGACACCTGGTTGTCGAGCCGCCCGGCGGCGAGCAGGTCGCCCGAGGGGCCGATGAGCGCCGAGGCGGTGACGTCGAACAGCGACAGGTCCCACGCGGCGACGAGATCGGGCGTGACACCGAGCGCGGCGGCGACGAACGCCTCGAAGTCGCCGTGGGCCACCTCGCCGACGCCCCACACGGGCGTGAGGTGCTGGTGCTTGTCGAGCACGACGCCGCGCTCGTTGACGTCTCGATCGAGGTGGATGGCCAACTGCGGTACTCGTGCGATCGGCCCGTCGAGACGGAGGAGGTGCTCCGCGCCGTCACGCAGCACGACCCGCCCCGCAACGCCAAGGTCACGGTCGAGCCACGAGTTGAGTAGCACGCCGCCGTAGACCTCGACCCCCAGCTGCTGCCAGCCGAACGCCCCGGTGTCGGGCCGCGGTTTGATGCGGAGGCAGGGTGAGTCGGTGTGCGCGCCGACGATCCGCAGTGGAGGAAGGTCCCCGGTGCCGTCGGCAGTGGCGTCACCGACGTACGCCCACGCAACGACCGATGCACCGCGCCGGACGAACCCGAGGGGTGGAATACCGGCCCACGCACCGTCTGCGGGCAGCTCGCGAAAGCCGGCGTCGACGAGCAATCCGGCAGCGGATGCGGCTGCGTGCCACTGCGAGGGCGATGCGTCGAGGAAGCGCCGCACTCCGTCGAGGTGGGCCGGGTCGGGCCGGGAGGTGGTCGGGTTCGCTGGCATCGGTGACCTCGGTGCTCGTTGATCTGCTCGGTGGCGTGGTGGTGATGCGTGGGTGACGTACTCGGTGGTGCGCCCGACGGTAGCGGCGGTGGTGCATTCCGACCCGCACGCGGCGCAGCGGGTCAGCCTGTCTGCAGCAGGCCCATCGGCAATCCTGTGCCGCGCAGGTGCGGCGTCTCGTTGACGGTGACGACGCTGCGGTGCCCGCTGCGCGACGCCGCGACCCGGTGGATGCTCGTGTAATTGGGGTAGAAGAAGCCCGGACCGGCCGGCAGGCCCAGCACGTGACCGAGATACGTGTTGACCACCCCGCCGTGGCACGCCACCGCGACCCGTTGGCCGGCGTGCGCGTCGATGATGTGCTCGAGCGCGCCCACCACGCGCTCACGGAACGACGCCGGGGACTCGTCGTGCATGTCGACGTGGCCGGCGACGAGTGCGTGCCACCGTGGGTCGTCAGCTGCTTTCAACTCCTCGATCGGCACGTACTCGCTGCTCGCGCGGTCCCACTCGGCCACGTCGTCGATCACCACGGCGCGCAGGCCCGATGCAGCGCCGACGTGCTGCGCGGTCTGTTGTGCCCGTCGGAGCGGGCTCGTGTAGAGCGCATCGAGCCGCTCGACGGCCAGGTAGTCGGCCAACCGCTGTGCCTGCGCATGTCCGGTCGTGGACAGTTCGGGATCAGCGATACCCTCTGCAAGTTCGCGACGGACCGGCAGTGCGTGGCGGATGAGCAGCAACTCCATTCCCCCATCTCACCACCCCGGCAGCGCACTCATGGACACGCGAACCAAGATCGTCGCCACGCTCGGCCCCGCCAGCGAGCCCCCGGCGGTCCTCGAGGCGATGCTGCTGGCCGGCGTCGACGTGGTGCGGCTCAACCTCAGTCACGGGGACCTCGATGCACACCTCGTGCGCCTTGCAGCCGTGCGCGAGACGGCGGACCGGCTCGGCCTCGTCGTCGCGGTCCTCGCCGACCTCCCCGGTCCGAAGGTGCGCGCGGGCCAGTTCCCGGACGGTGGTGTGCTCCTCGTCGAGGGCGCGCTGCTCGACATGGTGCCCGTCGTGGGCGACGTGTCGTCGTCCGTCAGCACCGCGCAGGTCGTGTCGGTCGACTATCCGTCCCTGCTCGACGACCTCCATCCCGGTGACCGCGTCGTGCTCGGTGACGGTGCCATCACCCTCGAGGCGGTCGAGCGTCGCGACGCAGCCATGGTCGTCCGTGTCCGCACCGGTGGCCGGGTGCAGGGGCGCCCCGGTGTGCACCTGCCCTCCGAGCGCCTCCGACTGACGGCCCCGACCGACGACGACCTCGTGCTGGCGCGCCGCATGGTCGATGCAGGTGCCGACTTCCTGGCGGTGTCGTTCATCCGCTCCGCCGAGGACCTCCGCAAGGTGCGTGCAGCGGTCGCCCCGAGCACCACCCGGCTCGTCGCGAAGATCGAGACGATGCACGCCGTGTCAGACCTCGCGGCGATCGTCGACGAGGCCGACGCGGTGATGGTTGCCCGCGGCGACCTCGGCATCGAGTACCCGCTCGAGGAGGTGCCGCACCTGCAGAAGAAGATCATCCGCTTCTGTGTCGAGGCAGGTGTACCGGTGATCACGGCGACACAGATGATGGAGAGCATGATCGTCTCGCCAGCGCCCACTCGCGCCGAGGTGAGCGACGTCGCGAACGCGGTCTTCGACGGCACCGACGCGCTCATGCTGTCGGCCGAGACCGCCGTCGGGGCCGATCCGGCCGAGGTGGTGCGGACCATGGTGCGCGTGGCGGGCCGCGCCGAGGCGGAGGCCAGTTATCGGCAGTGGGCGTCGCGCCTGGGTCGGCTGCAGCGGACCACATGGGCCGACGGGGCCGATCGCATCGCGATGGCCATCACGCATGCCGCGGCGATGGCGTCGAACGACACCGGCGCTCAGGCGATCCTGTGCTGCTCGCGGTCCGGTCGCACGGTGCGGGCGATGGCGCGGTTCCGCCCGATGGCGGTGCTCGTCGGCCTGTCCCCCGATCCTGCGACGGTTCGCGCGCTGGCGCTGTCGTGGGGTGTGGTGCCGATGGCGGTCGAGGAGTACGACAGCACCGACGAGCTGGTGTGGTTCGCCGTCGAGCGCTCGGTGCAGTCCGGCATCGCGGCGACCGGTGACACCGTGCTCGTGCTCGCCGGTGCCCCCGATCGTGGCAGCGGGTCCAGCACCGACGTCCTGCGCATCGTCCGCGTCGCATGACCGCACACCGGTCAGCGGGCCATGTGCCGTGGTACGCCGAGACGGGCCCGGCCGATGGTCCGCTCGTCGTCCTGGTGCACGGGACGATGGATCGGGCGGCCGGCATGCTGGCGACCGCCCGCAGGCTCGACGACCTCCGCCCCGACCGCTATTGCGTGCTGCGCTACGACCGGCGCGGCTACGGGCGGTCGCCGCACGACGGTCCGTTCGACATGGCGCACCAGGTCGACGACCTCGTCACCCTGCTCGATGGTCGGCGTGCAGTGGTGTTCGGACACAGCTACGGGGGCAATGTCGCGCTCGCAACGGCGGCGAGGCATCCGCACCTCGTCCGTGGCGTGGCGACCTACGAGAGCCCGCAGTCGTGGGAGCCGTGGTGGCCCCGGCAGAGCGCAGGCGGTGCCGCGATCGCTGCAGGCGACGACCCGGCGGTGGCCGCCGAGATCTTCATGCGCCGGCTCATCGGTGATGCACGCTGGGAGTCGTTGCCCGAGCGCACCCGTTCCACACGGCGCATGGAGGGACCGGCAATGGTCGGCGAGCTCGGTGACCTGCGCCTGCACGAGCCGTGGCGCGCCGCCGACCTGTCGCTCCCGCTGATCGCCGGTTGCGGTGAGCGGGCACGACCGCACCACCGCGAGGGGATGTCGCGTCTGGCGGCGGCGGTGCCCGGCGGCGAGTACGTCGAGCTGCCAGGGTGTGGCCACGACGCGCCGACGGCGGCGCCCGACCTCGTCGTCGGCCGGATCCTGATCCCGTTGCTCGACCGCTGCGGCTGGTGACCTCGGTCGGTCTCGATGCCGACCCGGGGACTCAGTCGATCGAGACGTCGAGCCCGAAGAACTGGCACTCGACGGTGGCGGTGGTGCCGCTGACGCGGTCCTTGGCCTTCTCGGCGCAGTCCTGCAGGTTGGCACGCTGCGACCACATCGCAATGGCGAGGGCGACGAGCACGACGACGAGCACGAGCTTGGTGACGATCTTCTTCACGACGATCGCGGAGATGATCGACATGGTGACGAACCCACCGCCGAGCATGAGCGCCGCATTCTTCGCGGTCTCGAGCGACAGGGCGATCGTGGCGGGGGAGGTGTGTGCCATGCGGTCACCCTACGCCGGGCCCGGCACGGTGGCACGTAGGGTGGGACCATGAGCGACCACTCCGTGAACCTGACGACCCAGGGCCCGCCGCGCACCGTCCTGCCCGCCGAGTCCGTCGAGGTACGTCACGCCGTCGAGCAGGCGCTCCACCTCGCCGAGCCGCAGCGGCGCGAGCGCATCGCCGAGGTGGTGGCACTGCATCCGCGCTCGCTGGTCGCGTGGTGTGCGCTCGGCGACCACGGCCGAGACACCGTCGAGCGGTACGCGGCCTACCGGGTGGGGTATCACCGCGGCCTCGATGCGCTCAGGGCCAACGGGTGGCGCGGGTCGGGCTACGTGCGCTGGGCCGACGTCACGAACCGCGGGTTCCTCGGCTGCCTCCGGGGCCTCGGTGCGATGGCCGCGGCGATCGGTGAGGCCGACGAAGCCGAGCGCATCGCAACGTTCCTGCTGCAACTCGATCCCTCCGGCGAGGCCACGGCGCAGTGACTGCGGGAGAGTCTCGGCGTGTGGCGCCACTGTCCGGCACGCACCCACCTGGTGGCGTGGCGGGCGCGGTGCTCTGCGGCGGTGCCAGTTCGCGGATGGGGTCGCCCAAACCGCTGGTCGAGTGGCACGGCGTGGCGATGGCGCGACGCGTCGCCGACGTGCTCGTTGCCGCCGGGTGTGAGCCCGTGCGGTGCGTCGGCGGCGACGCAGCGGCACTGGCGGACCTCGGTCTCGACACGGTCACCGACCTGATGCCGGGCGAGGGGCCGCTCGGCGGGGTGCTCACCGCCCTGCGCAGCAGCGGCGTGGACGCAGTCCTCGTCGTGTCGTGCGACATCCCGATGCTCACGGCGCAGACTGCGGCTCGGCTGCTCGACGAGTGGCGCAGCGGTGGTGCGCAGGTCGTCGTCGCGCACACCGATCGGGCGCAACCGCTGTGCGCCGTGTGGGGTCGCACTGTCGAGCCAGCCATCGCCGA